>DAIEML010000001.1 GCA_027349615.1 Ignavibacteriales bacterium
AAGAATTATTTTGAAGAAGCGGATTATCTTGCTGATCTGCTGATATATCTGGTTGGATTTCTAAATAATCATTACTAATATTTCCAATTGTAAAAGGAAGTTCGTTTTGAAGAAGTTTTAATTTCGAAAAATCAATTCCGGTTGAAAGTGTTATAAAATATGGTATATCCTTTTCTGTAATTTTCTTTATTAAACTTTGCCACAAACTCATCGGTGTTTCTTTTGAAGGAAATCCAACAAGAAAAAATATGTTTGCACTATCGATTAATTTTTGCTGATCATTTTTTTCAACAAATTTGTTTGCTGAAACTTGAGTAATTGAATTTAATGTAAAATTTTCATCTGACTTTAAAGTATTTTTTATAAAAGAAACATCTGTAGATGGACTTCCGGCTAGCAGCAAGATTTTTATTTTATTGCTTAAAACATTTAGATAAAATACTTTTTTATTATTTGCAGTTGTAAATTCTCCAGGTAAATTTGAAACTACAACTGATAGTTTTTTTTCGCCTCCACTTTTGGGTGTATAAGTAAAATCAATATTTTGAATTCCATCAGCACTCAACACTATATTTTTATGGTCTATTAAAATATCATTTTCAAAAAACGAAACTGTTGCATTTTGATTCCCGAATCCTGTATTTGAAACTGAGGCGACTATTGCAGTTGGTGTTTGAGCATAAATCATATCGTTATACAAAACATTTTTAACTGTAACATCATTACGGGTTGTTGAGTCACCGATTCCAATAGTAAAAATAGGAATATTTAATTTTTCGAAAGAATGAATCGGATCAGAGCCTTCAGTAATTACACCATCGCTTGCTATAATTATTGAAGAAATATTTAGATCGATTTTATTAATTGTAGAAAATATATTTGAAAAGTTTGTGCTGCCTTCGGAAAAATTTAATTTATTTAAGCTGTCAATATTTAATTTAGAAATTTTAGTCCCAAACGAAAAAATAATTGAATTACCAGTTAATTTGTTCTGCTGAATTCCACTGGTAAAATTTTTAATAGTCTGCTCTCTATTTGTTCCATCATTTATCTGCATTGATCTTGAATTATCAAGAAAAATAAGGTTGACAGGTTCGAGTACTTTTTTCTTGGCAAGTGTTAAAATCGGTTCGAAAAAAACAAAGAGAAGTAAAATTAATGCTAAAGATCTTAATCCGGTAAGAAATATTTTTTTTGAAGAACTAATTTGGGGAACGGTATATCTATAAACATAAAAGGTGTAAGCTATAAGTAAAATTAAAAATAGAAAAAAATAAAACGGCGAGAAAAATAAATTGAGATTAATTTTTTCGTAATTAAACATTTAGAAAAACATTTCTCCCTTCAAACAAGTAACTGCCTGTCCTGATATAAAAAGCTCATTGTTCTGTGGTGAAAAATGGACACCAATTCTTCCACGCCTTCCAATTATATCGCCTTGCTCAAAAGAAAGATCTATATCTCTATCTCCAATTTTTATGAAGCCCAATTTGTTTAATACCAGCAGCAAAGGTCCATTTGCAGAGCCAGTCACCGGATCTTCATCAATTCCATAATAAGGTCCAAAAAATCTAAGATGAGCAAAGTTTTCTTTATCAAAAGTTTCTCTTGTAAAGACTATTGTTCCGCCGGCATTATAAAAATTTTGAAGTTTTAAAAGTTCTTTGTAATTCGGTTTTATATTTTTAATCGTTTGAAGTTTTTTTACATAAATATATAAATAACCATTTTCTAAGATTATAAATGGAAATGATTTATCGATTTCATTTTCTAAAAGTCCCAAAGCATTTAAAAAATCTTTTTTATTACCCTCAAAAACTTTTGTCTTAAAAACGGGAATCTGCATAAAATATCTGTCGTCTTTTACTTTACATTTTAAGATGCCAGAAAGCGTATCAAAATTTAGTTCGGTTCTATTTTTTAGGAATCCTGTTGAATTTAAAAAATGAAGTGAGGCGACAGTTGCATGTCCGCAAAGATCAACTTCTGTAGTAGGGGTAAACCATCTTAAATTGTAATCGGCGACTGATGACTTTGATAAGAATGCAGTTTCTGCAAGATTCATTTCTCTGGCAATTAACTGCATTTCTTCGTTTGTTAATTCATCACCAAAAGTTACACCGGCAGGATTTCCTTGAAATGGTATTTCAGAGAAAGCATCGATTTGATGAATATTAATTTTCTTTCCCATTTAGTAGCCTTTCAATATTCCAGCTTTTCATTTTATCAAATGTTTCATAATCTGTTAAATCAAAATGGATGGGGGAAACCGACACATAATTCTTTTTAATTGCTACCTGGTCAATATCTAATTCAGTATCACTTTCTACTAAGTTGCCTGTAAGCCAATAATATTTTTTCCCATAAGGATCAGTTCGCTGTTCATAAATATCATCCCATTTTGATTTGCCCTGCTTTGTTAAAATAATGCCGGCAATTTTTTCTTCTGGAACGTCAGGAACATTTACATTTAATAACGTTCCCAGTGGAATATTTTTCCCATCAATTTCCTTGGCCAAAAGTTTTGATACTTTAGCAGCAAAACTAAAATCTTTCGCAGCATGATTTGTAACTGAAATCGCCATTGAAGGAACTTCCATTATAGCCGCTTCTCTGGCTGCTGAAACTGTTCCCGAATAAATTATATTTATTGCAGTATTCGATCCGTGATTAATTCCGGAGACTACCAAATCTGGTGGGGTTCCCATAATATTTCTTATTCCAATTTTAACACAATCGGCTGGGGTGCCGCTAACGGCGTAGCCAAAAAAATCTCCATTCTTCCATGCTTCAGTTACACGAAGCGGATTTTGCATTGTAATTGCATGGCCGACAGCACTTTGTTCATGCAAAGGAGCAACAACAGTTACGTTTCCGATTTCATTCAAAACTTTAGCCAAAGCAAAAATTCCTGGCGAATAAATACCATCATCATTTGTTACTAAAATATTCAAATCGATTACCTTTTTGTTTTCATTTTGATGCGGCAATATAACATTTAGCATTTATACTCTCAATTGAAAGAATAAGTAGAAAAATTAGAAATTAAATTTTATTTCCTTTAAAAATTTTCATTAAATTAAACAAACAATTTCAGTAAAAATTATAGATGGGAAATGTTAGTTCTTAAATCGCAAGTCTTTAAAAAATATCCCGAAATTATATTTGGTTTTAGCACAAAAATCGGTGCTGAAAGAAAAGCTCCATTTTTTTTTAATCTTTCAAACAGTGTTTGTGATGAAAAAATAATAGTAGATGAAAATAGATCTTTATTTTTTAACTCTGTTGGATTAGATATAAAAAATGTAGCAATTCAGAAACAAATTCATGGCGATAAGATTAGTTATGTTTCTAAAGGCGGAGTTTGCGGCGAAAGTGATGCAATGATTACAGATAAAAAAAATTTGGGCTTAGCAATAAGCACGGCAGATTGCGCTGCAATTTTTTTGTATGATAGAAAAAGGAAAATAATAGCTGCAGTGCATTCCGGTTGGCGTGGTACAAATAAAAAAATTCTTCTTAAAACATTGCAAACATTATCAAATGCTTTCCAATCAAATCCGAAAAATATTTCGGCATATATCGCTCCGTCAATAAGTCAAAAAAATTATGAAGTTGGTGAAGAAGTTGCAAATCATTTTGATAAAAAGTATTTAATTCCTTCCGGTAAAAAATATTTACTTGATGTAGCAAATGTGAATTATGATATTCTTTTAAATTTTGGCATAAAAAATTCGAACATCCAAATTTCTTCGCTTTGTTCATTTGAAATGAAAGAACTTTTGCATTCATATCGCAGAGACGGACAGCAATCTGGAAGAGCTTTCGGCATAATAGCAATGAATAAATAACAGCAAATTTTAATGATCTTTAACTCAACGTTTTCAAATGGAAAGTATTAAATTACGTGGCAAGATTTTAAAACTTTATTTTAGATATGCAAAATATAATTCGAATTAAAAAAGCCGTGTTTTATGCTTATCATGGAGTCATGTCGGAAGAGCAAAGCGTTGGCGGTAAGTTTGAAGCTGACGTTGATATTTATACAAACTTTCATGATGCTGCACAGAAAGATAGTCTAAAACAAACAATTGATTACGATAAAGCATATAAGTTTATGTATCAACTCGCTCTCGAGCAAAAATATTATTTGATTGAAACACTCGCAACAAAGATTGCAGATGGGCTTCTGACAAAATTTGTTCATATCGATAAGGTTGCAGTAAGGATTAGAAAAAATAATCCGCCTCTTGGTGGTGTTGTTGATTATGTGGAAGTTGAAGTAATTAAATCAAGAGAAGATTTATAAATTTTTAGATATATTATTTGGTAAGGTAAAGAAATTCAAAATTATTCTTACATAGGTCTAGGTTCCAACAAGGGTGACAAGCTTAAGTATTTGCGTGATTCAGTGAAAAAAATTAATGAAAACCAGTTATGCAAAGTTGTTGATACATCTTCAATTTACGAAACGTTTCCTTATGGATATAAAGAACAGGAAAATTTTTTCAATGCTGTAATTAAAGTAGAAACTGAATTAAGCTTGTTTGACCTTTTTGATTTTATCAAATTTGTTGAAAATAATTTAGGCAGAATTAAAAGAAACAAATGGGGACCGAGAGAAATTGATTTGGATATTTTATTTTATAACGATATGGAATTTTCAAATGAAAAAATTACTATTCCGCATAAGGAATTAGTTTATCGCGATTTTGTACTTGTGCCGCTATCGGAAATTGCAGGTGATTTAATTCATCCTTCTTTAAATAAAAAAATTTGTGATATTTGTTTAGAAAATTCTGAAAAGTATATTATTCAAAAATTATCGGAAAATATTATTTAATAATGAAAGATTAAAATTGGACGAAAATTCTGAAGTAAAATATGTAGCTGTTGAAGGCGTGATTGGTGCGGGTAAAACCTCACTCGCACGCAAAATAAAGGAAAAATTGAATGCAGAATTAATTCTTGAACAATTTGAAGTAAATCCTTTTTTGGAAAAATTTTATAGCGATAGAAAAAGATATGCATTTCAAACACAAATGTTTTTCCTTATAAATAGATTCAAACAACAGCAGGAGCTTAATCAAGAGAATTTATTTACAGAATATATTGTCTGTGATTATCTTTTTGATAAAGATAAAGTTTTTGCATATTTAAATTTAGCGGGTGAAGAGCTAAAACTTTATGAAACATTGTTCCCGCTTTTATCTAGAAATTTACGTAAGCCGGATTTGGTTGTTTATCTTCAATCAAGTGTTGATAGATTAATGTTTAACATCAAACGCCGCAATAGAAAGATTGAAAGGAATTTATCTTTAAATTATATAGAAGAATTAAGTGAAGCTTACAATCATTTTTTCTTTAGATACAATGAAACTCCGCTTTTAATAGTTAATTCTTCCGATATAGATTTTGTAAATAGTGAAGATGATTTTGAGGAATTGTTTAAACAAATATTTAGAGATGATAGAGGATATACAGAATATTTTAAACCTGAATCGAGAAGGATAGAAGGGTAATGATCGAGTTAGTTTTTTGGTTTTTTGCAATTTATATATTATTTAAAGGTGTCGGATTATTTCTTAGATATTTCATTCCAGCTGCCAGAGATACCAACCAAACTAAAAAGCAATATAAAACTGAATCCAAATTTAAAGATGCTGAAGAAGTTGATTTTATTGAAATAAAAAACGATACAAAGTCAGAAAAAGAAAATTCATAAAGCGGATGGCTGAAAATATTTTATCCAATTTTGTGTATGGATTTTTCAAAAAATTTTTTTCGGTAGTCGAAAATCGAAGTTTAGACTTAGGAAATCCGAAAAATATTTTAATCGTTCGTCAACATAATCAGCTTGGGGATTTGTTGGCTGGCGTTTCGCTTTTTAGAGCATTGAAAGAGACATATCCGGATTGCCATTTGACTCTCATTGTAAGCCAATCAAATTATAGCGGAGTAATAAAAAATAAATTTATTGATCAGTTATTTGTGTTTGATAAGAGAAAAATTTTTAACCCATCTTATATTGCCAACTTTATAAAAATATTACGGAGCAATTATGATGTTTGTATTGTTCCGGTGACGGTTTCGATTTCTTTTACAAGCAATCTCATTTCCAGATTTTCAAATTCAAAAATTAGAATTGGGCCAAAATCTTTGGATGGGAAAAAAAATAAAAGCGCATTCCTTTTTGATAGATTGGTTGACATCGATTGGCGAAAGCATCCGGATTCAAACGTTTCGGAAATAACCTTAGATATAGTTAGACCATTTGGCATTAACACGGACAATTTTAATTCGGATATTTATTATGATAAAGATGATATTGCTGTTGCTGAAAATTTTATTGCTTCATTTAAGCAAAATAAAATAAACTTACTTATCGGATTTCATATTGGAGCCGGTAAAATTCCAAATAGATGGTCATTAAAAAAATATATAGCTTTGATGGAAAAACTTAAAGAAAATTTTCCAGTAAGTTTCTATTTAACAGGAAGTAATTCTGACTTAAACGAAATTAATTATCTACAAAAAAATACGAATTTTGAAACAGCAGTGTTCTTGAATAAAAAAATTTCAGAAGTTGCTGCCTTAGTTTCAAAATCAGATTTATTTATATCTAATGATACCGGAATTATGCACGTTGCCGGCACAACAGAAACACCGCAAATTTCGATATTCGGTCCAACCAATCCGTTTAATTGGGCACCAATCGGAAAAAATAAATTCTTTTTAAGAAAATCAGATTTGATTGATGACGTAACTGTTGATGACGTTTACAACTTAGGTGAGTCAATATTAAATAAGATAATTATTCAAGAATAATTCAGAGAAATTTTATGTCAATTTTAAAGCATAAAGATTATTTTGCAGCGATTGACATGGGTACAAATTCCTTCCATCTTATAATTGTTAAAATTGAAGCTGATGGATCATTTAAGATTGTAGATAGAGAAAGAATCGTAATTAGGTTAGGCTCTAATTCTAAAGATGATTTCCAAAAGATTTCTTTGGAAGAAGAAGAGCATGCTTTAGAAATTTTATCGGGATTTAAAAAACTTGCATCAGAATATGATGCACAAATAAGAGCTGTAGCAACAAGTGCTGTTAGAGAAGCAAAAAATAATAAGAAATTTATCGAAACAATTTTTGATAAAACTGGAATTGCTGTCGAAATTATAGAAGGAAAACATGAAGCCAATTTGATTTTTCAAGGTGCAAAAAAAGCGTTAAACCTTTCCGATAAAAAAGTTCTTTGTGTTGATATAGGCGGTGGCAGTACTGAAATTATATTAGGCCAAAATAATAAAATAATTTTTGCTGAAAGTATTAAAATTGGTGCTGTTAGAATGACAAAAAAGTTTTTCCCGGATTTTGTTCTTACTGACAGCGCAATAAATAAATGTCAAGACTTTGTTGAAGAACAAATTAGCTCAAATAAAAATATTTTGTTTGATAATGATTTTGAAATTGGAGTAGGAACTTCCGGCACAATTCAATCTGCAGCTTCAATGATTCTAAATCGAATATCAGATGGAAAAAATAAATCTTTGAATGGATATTCGTTCAATAAAGCACAATTAAAGTATATTACGTATGAAATTCTAAATGCAAAGAGTGTACATGAAAGACAGAAAATAAAGTTTATAGATAAAAAGCGCGCAGATATTCTTCCTGCTGGATTAATTATACTTAATAAAGTTTTTGAACTATTCAATATGGAACAAATTACAATTTCAGAATATGCATTGCGCGAAGGTGTAATTTTAGAAATGATTGATAAAGAAAAAAATCAACTTTAAATATTTATAACTAATCTTTAAAACTAATTATATAAATTAAAATATTGTAAAGCACTAAGTATATTTGAGTTCCTTTCAATATTCTTTTCACCTAATTATATTTAGCATTCAATCTTTTGGAATTTATGAATAACATCAGAAATTTTTGCATCATTGCACATATTGATCATGGCAAATCAACAATAGCTGATTGCTTACTTGAATTAACTGGAACAATTTCAGAAAGAGAAGCAAAAGCCCAAGTCCTTGATGATCTTGAATTAGAACGAGAACGAGGAATTACTATAAAATCACACGCAATTCAAATGAAATATAAAGCGAGTGATAATAATGATTATATTTTAAATTTAATTGATACTCCTGGACATGTTGATTTTTCTTATGAAGTCTCAAGATCTTTAGCTGCATGTGAAGGGGCTTTGCTTGTTGTTGATGCTGCCCAAGGTGTAGAAGCGCAAACAATCAGCAATCTTTATTTAGCGATTGATGCTGGACTTGAAATAATTCCGGTGTTAAATAAAATTGATTTGCCAAGTGCAGAAGTTGACAAAGTGAAAGGACAAATTATAGATTTACTTGGCTGCAGCTCGGATGAAATATTACTTGCAAGTGCAAAATCTAAAATTGGTATTCACGAAATACTGGAAGCTGTTGTTAATAAAATTCCCTCGCCAACCGGAGATCCAAATGCACCGCTTCAAGCGCTAATTTTTGATTCAATTTTTGATGCATACAGAGGTGCCATTGCATATATAAGAATTTTTAATGGCACACTGAAAACAAATGACAAAATAAAATATTTTGCAGTCGAAAAAGAAATTGAAGCAGAAGAAATTGGTGTGCTTGGATTAAAAAAAATAAAAACCGATGAACTTTCTGCAGGAAATGTAGGCTATCTTATATCCGGCATAAAAGAAGTACACAATATTAAAGTTGGTGATACTGTAACTCATGCAAAATTTGGAGCCGAACATCCGCTGCCTGGTTACAAAGATGTTAAGCCAATGGTTTACAGTGGTCTTTACCCTACGGATGCTGATGAGTTTGAAGACTTGCGCGATGCACTTGAAAAATTTCGTCTAAATGATTCTGCATTAATTTATCAACCGGAAACTTCTGCCGCATTAGGTTTTGGATTTAGATGCGGATTTCTTGGACTTCTTCATATGGAAATAGTTCAAGAAAGACTTTTACGTGAATACAATCAATCAATTATTACAACTCTACCGAATGTTGAGTATTATGTTTATAACAAGAAAAATGAAAAAATAGTAGTTGATAACCCGGCAGAGATGCCACCGATTGGAGATATTGAAAGTGTTGAAGAACCATATGTGAAAGCGCAGATTGTTTGTCCAAGTGAATATGTTGGAAATATAATGAAACTTGCGATGGATAAACGAGGAGTTTATAAAAATACAACTTATATTGATCCAACAAGAGCTGATCTTCAATATGAGTTTCCACTTTCTGAAATTATTTTTGATTTTTATGATAAGTTAAAATCAATGTCTCGCGGTTATGCTTCTTTCGATTATGAATATATTGGCTATAAAGAGTCGGATTTAGTGAAGCTAGATATTCTGCTTAATGGTGAGCCTGTGGACGCTCTTTCGATGATAGTTCATAAATCTAAATCGTATGATTGGGGAAGAAAAGTTTGTGCAAAGTTAAAAGATTTAATCCCACGGCAAATGTTTGAAATTGATATTCAGGCTGCAATTGGTTCAAAAGTTATTTCAAAATCAGTAGTAAAAGCACTTCGTAAAAATGTATTGGCTAAATGTTACGGCGGTGATATATCAAGAAAAAGAAAGCTTCTTGAAAAGCAAAAAGAAGGGAAGAAGAGAATGAAGCAAGTTGGTAATGTTGAAATACCTCAAGAAGCATTTTTAGCTGTACTTCAAATTGAAGATTAACTAGGACGATAATCTTGACAGAATATGGCAACGATGAGAAAAAAGCAAACGTTGGCAACGAAGCTGAAAATTCTTCAATCTTCTATCAGTTAAAAAAAAGACATTTCATTCGATATATTTTAATTGCACTTTTAACCGCAATTATTTTAAAAACTTTTTTTATTGAAGCTGATACTATTCCAACAGAATCGATGGAAAATACTTTATTAGCGGGAGATTTTATAATCGTAAACAAAATAGCATATTCATTTTCGACTCCTAGATTTATTCCACTTACAACAATCGAAATTCCCTCGATAAAAATTTTTGATATCAATCAGCCGAAAAGAAATGATGTAATAGTTTTTCGTTTCCCCGGTTATTTAAATGAGATTGAACCAAAAGATAATCTTGATTTTATAAAAAGAATAGTTGGCTGCCCTGGTGATACACTTCGGATAATTAATAAAATTGTGTTAATAAATGGAAAAGAAATTGGTTTTCCTCTAACTGCAATAATTTCGAAAACTTCTTTTCAAAAAAGTGGAACTAGAGACCAAAGAATATTTCCTCAAGGATATAACTGGAATGGAGATAATTATGGTCCAATAATTATTCCTAAAAAAGGCACAACAGTAGAAATTAATCCTAAAAATATAAATATGTGGGAAACAGTAATCGATAGAGAATTTGGTAACCATGCAGTTAGTGTTGAAGGTACGGTAATTACAATTAATGGAAAACCAGTAAGAAATTATATTTTCAAAAAAAATTATTATTTTGTAATGGGAGATTATCGTGATGACAGCATGGATAGCCGCTATTGGGGCTTTTTACCGGAGAATAACATTGTTGGAAAAGCTGAAATAATTTATTGGTCATGGCGAATTAATAATTTTTCTAACCATAACTTACTTAACGCTATAAGATGGAATCGTATCTTCAAAATTATACATTAAAACTCAGGCTTTTTGTTTTACTTTTTTGTTTCTAGTTGAAAATAATATATTAGCTCAATAAAATTTCTTATTAAAAAGATAAATATTCAAATCTAAACTATGAAAAATATTATCGTACTTTTTCTTCTATTTGCGCCATTTATAATTTCGCAAAATAAATACATGATTTATTTTAAAGATAAAGGAATTAGCTTGGCAAATTCTCTGAATAAAAATAGCACAATTTATAAAGAAGCTCTTAGTCAACTTTCAGAAAGGGCAATCGAGAGAAGAGAAAAAGTAATGCCTGCAGATAAAATTATAACTTATGAAGATCTGCCGATTAAAAAAGATTATGTAACACAATTAGAAAATTTAGGAATTAAAATCCAAAATAAGTTGAATTGGTTCAATGCTGTCTCTGCATATTTAACAGAAGATCAAAAAAATAAGATAGAAGAATTTTCTTTTGTCAAGAAAATTGATCCGGTAAGAATATTAAAATTTAATCCTGAAAAAATTCAAATTAAGAATCAACTTAATAAAATTGGAAGTAGTTTTTCACAAATAGATTATGGACCAGCTTACGGCCAATTAAAATTATCTGATATACCAATTGTTCATTCTAAAGGGATAAATGGCAAAGGAGTGATAATTGGAATTTTGGATAACGGATTTCATTGGAGAGATCATGAATCATTGGTCAATAAAAAAATTATTGGAGAATATAATTTTGTTTTTCATGATTCATCAACCGCTCCTCAGCCTGGCGATTCGCCGGAATCTGGTTTACATGGAACTTATGTCTTTTCGATCCTAGGCGGATATAAGGACAGTTCAATTATTGGGGCTGCTTATAATGCAAGTTTTATCCTTGCAAAAACCGAGGATGATAGAAGTGAATCACACATCGAAGAAGATAATTATGCAGCTGCTCTTGAATGGATGGAAGGCTTAGGTGTGGATATTACTACAAGTTCTTTAGGGTACAATATTTTTGATGATACAACTTACTCTTATACTTATAAAGATATGGATGGCAAAACAACAATTTGTGCAAAAGCTGTTGAGTTAGCATTTCAGCGAGGTGTGTTAACATTTACCGCAGCCGGAAATGAAGGAAATCAAGCATGGTATTATGTTGATACTCCAGCAGACGGACTTCATATTATTGCTGTCGGTGCAGTTGATGCAAATAATAACGTGGCAGGTTTCAGTTCGCGCGGGCCAACTTATGATGGCAGAATAAAGCCAGATGTTGTAGCACAAGGTGTTAATGTTTATGGTGCAGCTGTTGTAAATGGATTCAATGCATATGGTTATAATAGCGGCACTTCCGCGGCAACGCCAATTGCCAGCGGATGCGGTGCGCTTTTACTTTCAGCATTTCCATATTTAACAAATATTCAAGCTAGAAATATTTTATTGGAAACGGCTGATAATTATTCAACTCCAAATAATGACCGAGGATATGGATTAATTTCTGCCGAAAAAGCTATCGAATTTCCTAATCTGTCAGATTCTTCAAATTATTTTAAAATTAACAAAATATTCTTTTCGCAAAATGGAATTCAAAGTGGTTCTGCAGAGATTCATTTTACAACTAACGATTCAAATTTCGTTTCTTCCAGCCTTTCATTTGATGGTTCTTTAAAATATTATTATACTTTACCACAAATGATTAACGGCCAAATAATTAATTTTTATTTTACTTATTCTGATACTATTGGAAATAATATTCGTGAACCATTATCTGATTATTTTAATTTTAAATACGGACAGTTGGATATAACCTCTGGTTCACTTCAAAATAGTATAGAATTTAATAATGTGTTGAGTAATAATTACCCAAACCCTTTTTCATCAAAAACAAATATTTCGTTTAATGCACAAGGTAATGAAATTGCAAGATTAGTTATACTAAATACCATAGGACAGACAGTAAAAGTTTTATTTAATGGCGTCGCGGCTTCAGGAATAAATACCTTAGTATGGGACGGAAAATCTGATAGAGTAATTAAATGTGCAAGCGGAGTTTATTATTATATTTTGTCCCTAAATGGAAAGAAATACGGGAATAAAATGGTACTAGTAAAATAATTATTTGGGAAAAGTATAAGTTAAAATTAGAAAAATGAAATTTAGGATTAAATATGGATAAGATTCTTTATTCATCTCAAAAAAAATATTTGGAACAATTTTTAAAAAATAATGATTCTCTAATTGATGAAATGGAAATATTTGCAAAAGAAAATAAAATTCCAATTTTGAAAAAAGATTCAATTTGGTTTCTTGAGATCATTATTAATTTACTTAAACCAAAATTTGTCCTTGAACTAGGAACTGCAATTGCATATTCATCAATTAGGATAGCTCGAAATCTGAATGAGAAATCTGTTATTTATACAATAGAAAAAAGTAAAGATAATTTAGCAATCGCGAAAGAAAATATTAAGAAATCTGGTTACGATAAAAAAATAAATTTAATATTTGGTAATGCTCTTGAAGTTCTGCCTAAACTAGATGAGAAATTTGATTTAGTTTTTCTTGACGCAGATAAACTTGATTATAAAAATTTATTTGATTTAACTCTTCCGCTAATGAAAAAAGGAGGAGTAATTTTTGTTGACAATCTTTTATGGCATGGTTTTGCAGCAACTTCCAAAGTACCTAAAGAACAAAGACTTTCGACCAGAATTATCCGTCAGTTTAATGTTATGTTTACTTCACATCCCGAACTTAAATCCACAATATTACCAATTGGAGATGGGATTGGACTAGGGATTAAAATTTAAAGAAATAAAGATGAATGAATTCATAAAACAAGCTTCAGATTTTATTGATAACGTAGAAAAGTTTTCTAAATCAAAATTAAAAAGAAAAGCTGAACTTCTTCGAATTTATGAAGAGGTTCTTAGAAATAATCTTGAAGTTGAGTTCGATGAATTAATATTTACTGCTAAATATGTAAATGGATTACTAAGAATTGTTCAGAAGAATAGTCCTGGATCAGAAATATCTAATATAGAAGAAATCAAAAAAGATTTTTCTGATAATGTGAATAAAGTTGTTCAGCAAATTAAAAAAATAATTTCAAATGTTGATGAACAGCTTAAATCTCACTTTAATGAAATTTACTTTGAGCTATCTCAGCAAGGATTTCTAAATCTAATTGAACTTTTATCCGATTTAGAATGGACAAAAATGTATTCTAATGAAATCAAAAGAAAACATAATTGATCGCAAGACTCGTTACCAAAGCAACGAGTCCCGCCTACCTAAATTACGGCCTAGCATTCCACCTTTGGACTGCTGAAAGTAAATTTGTCATTGCTGAAATTAAAGGTTTATGCTGCATCTCATCAATATCTGTTAAAATCTCTTTATGAATATCAACATAAGCAGAGTTTAACAGTTGAACAATTTGAGCACCTTTACTTGAAAGAGAAACACGCATATTTCTTCTATCCGTGTTATCAATTTCTCTAATGATGTAATCCTTTGCTACCAAGCCGTCAATAATTCTTGTAAGTCTGCTTGGGCTAAGATTCATTCTCTCAGCAATCCGTTTGTTGTTGACGCTTTCTTCAGCTCCAAATAATCGTAAACACCTGAACTCAGCTTGAGTGAGCCCGTGTTGTTCGGCTAGTCTGCCTTCTTTTTCTTGACAACTTGCAAGCAGACTGAAAGTAAGGTCAGCGAGTTTTCCCGCATTTTGGTTTATTTCATCTTTTGTTGACATTTTACATCAAAAATTGTTGCTCATATTAAATTTCGTCAAAGTTTGTATTTTTATCAAGGTAAATAATAGATATTTTTTACAAAATATTACAAATAATAAATGAGGCTATTTATATCAATTTTAATTTTCCCATTTGAAGTTTCAGTTAATTCTTTAACAAATTGATCTTTCTCGTTAACATTTATATAGCAAATAAATTTTACATTTGGATTATAGTCCGTTTCAATAATTCTGCTGTCATGGTTAGATAAAGATCGATGAAGAAGATTTAGATAAGAATAATCGCAATTAATATTAATGATTGAATATGGTTTCTGAATAATAATTTCAGAAGCTTCGATAGCTTGAACAGCGGATTTATAATAAGCTTTACCAAGTGGTCCAATCCCAAGTTTTGTTCCGCCAAAATATCTTGTTATAATTATTAAACAATTTACCATGTTAAAATGTTCAATTGAGTTTAAAATTCTTTTGCCGGCAGTTCCGCTTGGTTCGCCGTCATCAGAAAATTTAACTTCTCCATTCAAAAATTTATACGCAAAACAATGATGAGTTGCATCAAAATATTTTTTCTTTACCTTTTCTAAGTTAAGAATTGCATCATCATCAGACGAAACGAAATATGATGCACCAATAAAAAGCGAGCTTTTTTCTTTAAATTTTATTTCCGCCGATTTTTTTATGGTTTTTATATCTTTGATTTCATCCATTAAACAACACTTTTAATTTTCTAAAGAATAGTTCTATGATACATCTCAAATTAAATTGATTTTCTTACGCATCATAGCTAATATAATATTTTAAATTTTCAAATTTTGGTTTATAGTGTTAAAAGAAACGATAATAATAAAAGGCGCGCGCGAGAATAACCTAAAAAATATTGATATTGAAATTCCACGGGATTCCTTTACGGTCATTACTGGATTGTCAGGTTCAGGCAAATCTTCTTTAGCGTTTGATACAATTTATGCTGAAGGACAACGTAGATACATCGAATCTCTTTCTGCTTATGCTCGACAATTTTTAGACATGCTTGAAAAGCCTGATGTGGATCTTATTGAAGGATTGAGTCCGGCAATTTCAATTGAACAAAAATCAACTTCCGGTAATCCAAGGTCAACTGTTGGAACTGTTACCGAGATTTATGATTATTTAAGGTTACTTTATGCCAGACTTGGAACTCCGCATTGCTACAACTGCGGCAAACCTGTAACGCGGCAATCCTCTTCCCAAATTATTGATTCAGTTTTGTCTTCATTAAATAATAAAAAGATTTTTATACTCGCACCGGTAATTCGCGGACGAAAAGGACATTATCGAGAATTGTTTGAAGAAATTCTTTCTGATGGATTTTTAAAAGTAAGAGTTGATAATGAATTTTACGAGATTACAAAAAATTTTCAAGTAGATAGATACAAAATTCATAATATTGAAATTGTTGTTGACAAGCTAACTGTAAACGAAAATTCAAGAAACAGATTAACCGAATCGATTGAAGTTGGCTTGAATTATGGTAACGGAATTGTAATCGTAAATGATAATTCACAAGATCATATTTACAGCAGGCATTTAGCTTGTCTTGATTGTGGAATTAGTTATCGTGAATTGGCTCCGAATTCTTTTTCGTTTAATTCCCCATACGGTTCTTGTCCTGACTGCGAAGGCCTTGGAGAGAAAAAAGAACTTGATTTAAATTTGATTATTCCGGATTGGAATAAATCAATAAATGATGAAGCTTTATCGCCACTTGGCAAACCGCGCTCGATTTGGTTTTTTAATCAACTTGGTGCTGTTAGTGAAAAGTATGGATTTAATTTTGATACACCTCTTAAAAATTTGACCGAAGATCAAAAAGAAATTCTCCTTTACGGAAGTAAAGATAAAATTGCTTTTTCTTATTCATATGGCAGCGGTAAACCTGTGACTTATTTTCATAGATTTTCCGGATTGATTAATTATCTAAAAAATTATTACAACACAACTTCGTCAAACAACATTCGTGAATGGGTTGAATCATACATGAACACTGTTTCTTGCCAAACATGCAAGGGCGGAAGATTAAAACAGGAATCATTAGCAGTAAAATTCCAAGAATTGAATATTAGTGAAGTAACAAATTTTTCTATAAAAAAATGCGAAGAATTTTTTAAGAACGTTCATATTACCGGAAGAAATGCAATTATTGCAAAACCAATATTAAAAGAAATTATTGAACGACTTCGTTTTATGCTTAATGTTGGATTGGATTATTTGACATTGAACCGATCAGCAAGAACTTTATCGGGTGGTGAATCTCAGCGAATTAGATTGGCTACACAAATTGGATCGCAGCTTGCCGGAGTTCTTTACGTTTTAGACGAACCGAGCATCGGACTTCATCAAAGTGATAACATTAAACTTATTAATTCATTAAAAAATTTAAGAGACTTGGGAAATACGGTTATTGTTGTTGAACATGACCGCGAAACAATTGAAAGTTCTGATTATATGATTGATCTTGGACCCGGCGCAGGTGAACATGGCGGCGAAGTTTGTCTTGCCGGAGAAACAATTAAATTAGTTGAATCTCAGAACGGAATTCACTCATTAACGTTATCTTATCTTACAAATAAAAAAGAAATTATTGTTCCGAAAGATAGAAGAAAAGGAAATGGTAATTTTATAACACTTAAAGGTGCAAGAGGTCATAATCTTCAGGATATAACCTTAAAAATTCCTCTTGGAACTTTCACATTAATTACCGGTGTAAGCGGATCTGGCAAATCTTCGCTGGTGAATGAAACTCTTGTTAAAATTTTGATGAACAGAATTTATAATTCCAAAACTGTTCCGCTGCCTTATGATGCAATTGAAGGTTTAGAACATATTGATAAAATAATAGAAATCGATCAATCTCCAATCGGAAGAACCCCAAGGTCAAATCCTGCAACTTACACTGGTCTATTTACATTTATTAGAGATTTATATTCGCAGCTTCCAGAATCTAAAATGCGCGGATACAGCACCGGAAGATTTAGTTTCAATGTTGCCGGAGGCAGATGCGAAGAATGCGGCGGCGATGGATTGAAAAAAATTGAAATGAATTTTTTGCCGGATGTTTATGTTGAATGCGAATCTTGCCATGGAAAAAGATACAATCGAGAAACGCTTGAAGTATTGTACAAAACAAAATCAATTGCTGATGTGCTTGAAATGCGCGTAAGTGAAGCTTTAGATTTTTTTGAAGATCTTCCTAGAATTAAAAGAAAAATTAAAGCAATAAATGATGTTGGACTTGGTTACATAAAATTAGGTCAGCAGGCAACTACTCTTTCCGGCGGCGAAGCACAACGCGTAAAACTCGCAACAGAATTGAGTAAAGTGAGCACTGGAAAAACTCTTTATATCTTGGATGAGCCTACAACCGGACTTCATTTCGAAGACGTGAATATTCTTCTTGGAGTTTTAAACAAGCTTGTGGAAAAGGGAAATACAGTTGTTGTTGTTGAACATAATTTAGATGTTATCAAAACTGCAGATTGGATAATTGATCTCGGTCCCGGCGGCGGTGATGACGGTGGAAAAATTATAGCTGAAGGAACACCGGAATCAATTATAAAAAATAAAAAAAGTTTGACCGGAGAATATCTTAAGAAAGAATTAAGATTAAAAAATTAATTTATTGATATTGAAAGGTTCATAATTCCAAAATCTCTTGGTGATTTTATGGATGTAACAAAATATCTTTCTAGAATTGGAATAAGTTCTAACGTAAAACCTGATCTTCAGACATTAATTAAGCTGCATAAATCCCACATTCTAAACGTATCGTTTGAAAATTTGGATATTCATCTTGGAAGAGAGATCACTTTAGATTTAGAAAAGTTTTACACGAAAATTGTTCTTAACAATCGCGGTGGTTTTTGTTATGAACTTAATGGCTCATTTTATAATCTGCTTTCAAAGCTTGGCTATGATGTAATAATGATTTCGGTTAGAGTTGCAAATAGCAAAGGTGATTTTGGCAAAGAATTTGACCATATGGCTTTGATTGTTAAACTAGAAGAAGAATGGCTTGTTGATGTGGGTTTCGGCGATTCATTTATCGAACCGGTAAAGCTTGAATTAGAACTGCCTCAAAAACAATATGGTATGATTTATAAAATTGGTAAGCATGACGAAGAGTATTTTAAATTGCAAAAATCTTCGGATGGAGAAAAGTTTATTGATCAGTACATTTTTACTTTGAAAGAAAGGGAACTAAATGAGTACACAGAAATGTGCATCCACAATCAAACTTCGCCAACAAGTATGTTTACGCAGAAACGTATTTGCACAATGGCGACTGAAAATGGCAGAATGACTTTGAGTGATTTGAAATTAATAATATCCAATAATGGCGAAAAAAATGAAACAACTTTAAATAACGAAGATGAATTCCAAGATTGTCTAAGAAATTATTTCAAAATAAAAATTTAAAATTTGTAAATACAATAGCTCATCTCGTCTATCACTTCTAATATTAGAATTAAGTATAAACTTACTGCCAATTATCCGGGAAAAATGTATTTGGAAAAATTGTTTTAGCTTCATCAAGTAGGCGGGGATAATCTTTATAAATTTTATATCTCTCAGAAATGTGAAAGAGAATTAATTTTGATACTCCGGAATTTTTTGCAATTTCAGCGGCTTGTTCGGTAGTAAGATGAAAATTCTTTTTAGCCAAAGCCGTGTCTTGTTTCGAATATTGGCTTTCACAAATAATAGTTTTACAATTCTTGAGCAATTTTTTTACTCTTGTTCTGGAAAGCTTATCATACAAAAAATCTGTAAGATACGCTACGCTGTCGCCTTCATGCTCTCTTAACAGTAACTTTCTCAACTTTTTTAAAGTATATATTTCCTTATCAATTTTTATCGTTTCCTTTTCATCAAAAGAAATATCTTTTACCGCTTCAATCCATGGACCTTGAGTTAGACCACTGCTTGTTAAAGCCGCTTTATCAATATTCAACCAATCTTTTTCTATAATCTTAAAAGCAGCCGATGGAATAATATGATTAAGCAAAGCAGTTTCAACTTTAAAGTGTTCGTTGTCGATTAAGATTCCATTGAAATTTATTTTTCTCACTCTATGTTTTTTTGAAAATCCTTCTGAAGTGTAAAATTTTGAAGTTACCAAATTATCGTTTTTTATATCTGTGACAAACCACTCCCCGGCAACATCATCAATTAAATTCCAAGTATACCCAAGCATATGATGTTGAATAAAATTTGTTGTTCCTTCAGGACCGAAAATATAAATCGGTTTACTAACTCGATCATAATTTCTTCGAAAAAAATAATCAAAGCCTGCTGCGTGGTCGAGATGAAAGTGTGAGAAGAAAATATAATCAATTGAGCTTATGTCAGACGGCTTTAAATCTACAAAAATATTTTCGCCGCAGTCAAATAGTAACCTATACATTTTCGTTCCGGCGTTAAGCCATATCATCAGTGCATTGTCTTTGCCTGGCTTTCCAAGTATTTGGTATTTAATGCTCATAGTAATATTAAATATATAAATTCATTTGATTAAATTATAAGTTATAAATAATAATTTTTGATTTGTTAAAATATGTAAAGAAGAACTATGAGCAAAAAAATAAATACAGCTTTGGTTGGTTTTGGAATGTCGGGAGAATATTTTCATGCTCCATTTCTAAATGCTAATCCTAATTTTGATCTGAAGAAAATAGTAGAACGCCATAGCAATCGATCAAAGCAGCTTTATCCGAAAGTAGAAATTGTTAAAGACTTTTCGGAAATAATCAATGATAAAGAAATTGATTTAGTAATTATTAATACTCCAAATCATCTTCATTATAAAATGGCAAAGGAAACTTTGTTATCCGGAAAACATGTAATTGTTGAAAAGCCATTTACTGTTACTTCTCTCGAAGCGAAGGAATTGATTAAAATTGCTGATGAAAAAAAATTAATCTTAACAGTTTATCAAAATCGTCGATGGGATGGAGATTTTTTAACTGTAAAAAAAATAATTGATGATAAATTTCTCGGAGCTTTGGTAGAATTTGAGTCTCACTTCGATCGATTTAGAAATTTTATAAAACCAAATACCTGGAAAGAAGAAAATTTACCCGGTACAGGTTTGTTGTACGATATTGGTTCTCATTTAATTGATCAAGCTGTTAGCTTGTTTGGTAAGCCCGAAACAATTTTTGCGGATTTAAGAATTCAAAGGCCGGGCGGGAAAATTATTGATAACTTTGAATTAAATTTATCGTATGATAAATTGAAAGTAACATTGAAAAGTAATTTTCTTTCTAAAATACCGCTGCCAAGATTTACACTCCATGGAACCGAAGGTTCATTCATTAAGTTTGGCTTAGATCCCCAGGAGGACACTTTGAAGAAAACCGGTTATAATAATTCTGATGATTGGGGCAGGGAACCGGAAGAACATTGGGGCCTGATCGATACAACGGTGAATGGAAAAAATATCAATAAAAAAATAGAAACATTTGCGGGTGCTTATCCAAAATTTTATGAGAATGTTTTTAACGCGATTACTAAAGGAAAAGATCTGGAAGTTAAAGCAGAGCAAGCTTTGACTACTATCCGGATTATTGAATTAGCAATAGAAAGCAATAATGCAAAAAGTGTTATTAATTTTTCGGATTAAGATCTAATTTATTTGTTCGAATTGAATTATTAATTTTCTTAAATGGGATAAAACAATGAAAGAAAAACTTGAACGTGCATTTGACATAAATTCATTTAGACAAAATGCTCATAATTTAGTTGATGAAATTTCTGATTATTTAGATTCGGCAATTAACGGTAAGTCCGAAATGAAAGTACTTCCTTATAAAATACCTGATGAAATTTACAAGTATTGGGAAAAAGATTTTTCAAATTCTCCGAATCCAAACTTCAATGAATATTTTTCAAAAATAATTAAACAATCTATACATTTGCATAATCCAAAATATATTGGACATCAAGTGCCGCCAGTACTTCCTGAAGCGGCGCTGACTGATTTTCTGAGCGCATTTATGAATAATGCAACCGGTGTTTATGAAATGGGAAGCACCGGAATTGTTCTTGAAAAATTAGTAGCAAAAATTTTGGCTAAAAGTATTGGAATGAATAATTCTTCTGAGGGTATATTAACATCCGGTGGAACTTTAGGAAACCTAACTGCGCTTTTGGCTATAAGACAAGCTAGGACGAATTATAATATCTGGAAAGAAGGTGCAAAACATAAAACAGCAATCTTAGTCTCAGAAGAATCACATTATTCGATTGATCGCGCTTTGAGGATTATGGGCTGGGGCGACGATGGAATTATAAAAGTCCGCGTTAACGATGAATTTAAGGTTAATGAAAAAAACTTAAAAGAAACTTTTGAAAAAAATAAAAATCAAGAGATTGAAATTATTGGTGTCGTTGCAAATTCATGTTCAACCTCTTTAGGTCTCTTTGATCCGTTGGAAGAGATTGCTGAGTTTTGTAAAAGTAATAATCTTTGGCTGCATGTTGATGGCGCTCATGGCGGTCCCGCTGCATTTTCCGAAAAATATAAACATCTTGTAAAAGGAATTGAAAATGCCGATTCTGTAATCATCGATTTTCATAAACTATTGATGCATCCTTCGCTTGTTACTGCGGTGTTATTTAAGGATGGAAATAATTCTTATGAAACTTTTTCTCAAAAAGCTTCTTACTTGTGGGATGCTAACGAAGAAAAAGATTGGTTCAATTTAGGGAAGAGAACGTTCGAATGCACTAAGAACACGATGAGCTTAAAAGTTTATTCAATAATTAGAACCTACGGTATAAAAATATTTGATGAAATTGTTACATCGCTTTTTGATTTGGGAAAGCAGTTTAGCGAGTTGATTAAAGAAAGAAAAAATTTCGAACTAGCTGTTGAGCCTGAAAGTAATATCGTCTGCTTTAGGTTTGTTGATAATTCTAAGAGTGAAGAAGAATTAAGTTTCATAAATCGTCAAATAAGAAAAATAATAATTGAAGAGGGGAAATTTTTCATTGTTCAGACTGAAGTAAAAGGGAAAACATATCTTCGCACAAGTTTAATGAATCCATTTACCTCAATAAATGATTTAACCGATCTTTTGAAGGAAATTGAATTGATAGTAAAACGTTTGTGAAGTTTTTCGCTTAGGAAAAAGTGAGATAATTTTTGCTTACATTTATTCTGGTGTGATAATCCTCTCTAATAAAAAATTTGTTAAAATTTTATGGAAACTAACTCTTGACAAAATAGTTTCCGTATACTATTTTGGAAACGTAAAAAACAAATAAAGTTTCCAACGTATTAAAATGAATGAAGAAAAAGAAAAGATTATAGAATTTGCTGCTCAAAAATTTATGGACGGCGGATTTTATAAAACAACAATGGATGATTTAGCTGCTAAGCTTCGAATAAGCAAGAAAACTATCTATAAAAACTTTTTCTTCCAAGGAAGAATGACTGAGAGAAATCGCTGTAAGGTTCTTAAGCAGAAATTCCAAAATGATTGATGATGTTCTGAATATACGTTGCAATGCAGTAGTAAAATTATTCAAAATATTTCAGACTGTTGGCAGTATTGTTATGAAAGTAAATCTTGAAGTTATAAACGATATACACCATTATGCGCCGGATGTGTGGAAAGAAATTGATGATTTAAGAACTAAAAAAATGCTATCGTTCCTTTCCGATATTGTTAAACAAGGACAGCGAGAAGGGTATTTTATAAAAAAGAACAAAGAAATAATAGTATCAATATTTATCGCATCTCTTAGATCTGTTGTGAATCCAATGTTCGTTTTAAATAATAGTTTTACAATGATTGATGCATTAACAGAAACTATAGAAATTTTGATGTTAGGAATATTGACAGATAAAGGAAAAAAGGAATTTAATAAACTTAAAGATGGAGTTATCCAATGAAAATTATTTTTCGAATATTAATATTGGCAGCTTTAGTAATTGGATTCGGATGCGGCGACGGAAGCGATCATAATAAGATTGATGCTTCTGGAACAATTGAGGCAACGAATGTTACTGTGTCGGCAAAAGTTAGCGGACAAATTAAAAAGCTATTTTTTAATGAAGGTGACAAAATAAATGTCGGTGATACTTTAATGACAATTGATCATGACCTTCTTGCAATTCAACTACAACAAGCTGAAGCCGGTGCTGATGCAGCTCAAGCTCAGCTAGTACTTCTCAAACAAGGCGCAAGGATAGAAGATATTAAGCAAGCTGAAGATGCTGTTAAACAAGCTCAAGCGAACTATGAGCTTGCTGAATCGACGATGAAAAGAAATGAAAAATTGTATAAGTCAAATTCGATAACTAAACAACAATGGGATGATGTACTTGTAAAATATGATATTGCAAATGCACAATTAAATTCTTCCAAAGAAAATTTGAAGAAGATTAAAAATCTTGCGCGGCCAGAAGAAATTAAACAAGCTGATGCAAACTTGGATAGGCAAATCGCTTCTGTGAATCTTCTGAAAAAAAATATCAGTGATTCTTATGTATCTGCGCCGATAAATGGATTTGTCGTTAAAAAATTTGTTGAAGCTGGCGAAAGCGTTGCGCCGCTGTCATCATTGGTAATGATTTCTGATCTGAGTTACGTTGATTTAGTAATATATATTCCAGAAACAGAATTAGGGAAGGTAAAGCTTGGTCAAGAGGCTGAAGTTCAAGTTGATTCGTATCCAAACAAAAATTTTAATGGTAAAGTTATTTACATTTCGCCGGATGCTGAGTTCACACCGAAAAATATTCAAACAAAAGATGAACGTACTAAACTTGTTTATGCAGTTAAGATTCATATTCCTAATCCTGATTATTCTCTAAAAGATGGAATGCCGGCAGATGCAGAAATTCTGATCAAGTAAAAATCTAAGTTGAAAAAATATTTTTTGGCGAGTTTTAGCAAATAGGAAAATCAGAAATGAATTCAGCGATAAAAGTAAATAATATTTTTAAAGACTATGGAAATGTCCGTGCGATAAACGGAATTTCATTTGATGTTAATAATGCAGAAATGTTCGGATTAGTCGGTCCAGATGGTGCCGGCAAAACCACAACCATTAGACTTTTGTGCGGATTACTCACGCCATCAAATGGTTCTGCAGATTTTTTTGGTTTAGACTTAGCAAAAGATAGAAATAAAATTCAAAAAGAAATCGGTTATCTTTCGCAAAAATTTAGTTTATACGGCGATCTAACAATTGATGAGAACATAGAATTTTTCGCCGATCTTCACGGCGTCAAAGATTATAAATCAAGAAGAGATGAATTATTAGAGTTTACGAGGCTGACGCCGTTCAGAACAAGACTTGCGGACAACCTTTCCGGTAGAATGAAACAGAAACTTGCGCTTGCCTGCACGTTAATTCATAAACCTAAAATTATTTTTCTTGATGAACCGACAACTGGTGTTGATCCGGTTTCGCGAAGAGATTTTTGGAAGATACTTTCTAATTTGCAAAAAGACGGAGTTACGATTTTTATGTCAACTCCATATCTTGATGAAGCTGAACGATGCAATAGAGTAGTTCTGCTTAATGAAGGCAAAGTACTTAGTTTCGATACTCCCAAGAATGTGAAGGATTCTATTAAAAAATCTATTGTTGAAATTGTTTGCACTCCAATAATAAAAGCTTACAAATTTTTAAAGGAAAAAAGCGATTTCGAAGTGCAAATGTTCGGAGATAGATTAAATTTAGCTGTGGATAATTATCAGGAAGATTTTTCACAAATTGAAAAATTATTAAAAGAACACGATGTCAATATAATTGATCATAGAATTATACCAACTTCGCTTGAAAATGTTTTTATTCATTTAATTAATGAAACAAAAGAAACTTCGTCTTGAATGAATTTTAATTTTACTCAAATTGTATTTATTAAGGAATTGATATGAAAAAATTTATTATAATAGCTCTAATTTCGGTTTCGAGTTTATTTGCGCAAGTTGCGAAATTAACATTGAGTGAAAGTATTGAAATCGGAATGAAAAATAGTAAAGAGTTAAAAATTTCACATTCTAAATTAATTAGTGCATCAGCACAAGTAACATCGGCTAATTCGCAGCTACTGCCACAGCTTGGATTTTCAGCTGGCTATATGCGCTTAAGTGATATTCCGCCGTTTGAAGTATCATTACCAATATTACCAAAGCCAATTCAAATCTCGCCTGTAATATTAGATAATTATTCTTTGAAGCTAAGCTTGCAGCAGCCTCTGTTTACCGGCTTTAGATTGATGTCATTAAAAAATATGGCCCAGTCAAATTACAAAGCTTCCGAAAGTGATTTTAACCGTGACAAAAATGATGAGGCATTAAAAATCCAAATTGCATTTTGGAATTATTATAAAGCGCAGCAAAACGATAAAGTTTTAGAAGAAAATTTGCAGCAGATAAAACAGCACCTTGATGATACAAAAAATTTCGAAGCTAATGGTTTAGCAACTCAAAACGATGTACTAAAAATTGAAGTTCAATATTCTTCAACTCAACTTCAAAAAATAGAAGCGGATAATATGCTTGATATTGCAAGGATGACATTTAATCAAACAATTGGCCTTCCTCTTGATTCTCAAACAAACATCGAAGCAGGCGATCTTTCTACAACAAAAGTTAATTATAATTTGAAAGATCTTCTTAATGAAGCAAAAAGTAGTAGAAACGAATTGAAGTCACTTCAATATCGTGTAGATGCAAGTAATAAAAGTATAACTGCAGCTCAATCTTCATGGTTTCCATCATTGTACCTTGTGGGCGATTATTATTACAGCAAACCTAATTCTCGTTATTTACCTGCAGTAGACGAATTCAAAAATACTTGGGATGTTGGAGTCCAGTTAAGCTGGTCTTTGTGGAATTGGGGTTATACTTCATCTCAAACAACAATAGCTGAACAAAATAAAATTCAGGCGGAGACTTCGCTTTCACAACTAAAAGATGCAGTTGAAATTGAGGTTTATCAGAATTACTTAACTTTCAAAAGAGCTTTTGATAAAGTGAATGTTTCCACACTTGGAGTAGATCAAGCTGAAGAAAATTATCGAATGATCAAAGATAAATATAATAGTCAAGTTGCTTCGAGTACTGATTTAATTGACGCGGAAACAGCATTGCTGGCGGCCAAAACTAACTATGTAAATTCTTTAGTTGATTATGAATTGGCAAGAGTAAGATTAGATAAATCGGTTGGGAAGAAAATATACTAGACACTGGAGAAAAATGAATTCGATTGATGTAAATAACTTAACAAAAAAATTCGGAAGCTTTACTGCTGTAAACGGTATTTCATTTAATGTAAAGCAAGGTGAGATTTTTGGTTTCCTTGGAGCCAATGGCGCCGGAAAATCAACTGCAATAAAAATGCTTTGTGGAATTCTAGAACCAACTTCCGGTGACGCAACCGTTGGCGGATTCAGCGTTATGAAACAGCCGGACAAAGTAAAAGCAAACATCGGCTATATGTCTCAACGATTTTCTCTATACAATGATCTTACTGTTGAAGAGAATATTAATTTTTACGGCGGTGTTTACGGTCTATATAACCATAAACTCAATGAAAGAAAAAAATGGGTTTTAAAAGTTGCATATCTAGAGGGAAAAGAAAAACTTCTCACTTCCTCATTGCCTGGAGGCATTAAGCAAAGGCTTGCACTTGCCATCGCAGTAATTCATGAACCTAAAATTGTTTTTCTTGACGAACCTACCGGCGGTGTTGATCCAATTTCGAGAAGAAATTTTTGGGATTTGATTAATGAACTTTCTCAAAGCGGCGTTACTGTTTTTGTTACAACTCATTATTTGGATGAAGCAGAATTTTGCAACACAATTACTTTAATTAATGCTGGCAATATCATTGCCAGCGGTAGTTCGAAGGAATTGAAATCAAAATATCTGACTAATTCAATATTGGAAATTGAATGCAATAGAGTCATCGATGCATTAGACATTTTATCAAAAGAGAAATGGATTGAAGAAACTTCAATTTTTGGAAATTACATTCATGTTAGTGTTAAAGATGAAAGCGAAGGACGTAAGCTAATAAAAAAAGTTTTGTCGGATGAAAAATCAATTAACATAAATAGAATTGATAAAATTGTTCCAACTCTTGAAGATGTTTTCATTTATCTCTTAGAAAAGGATACAAACAAAAATGTTGAATAGAATTATAGCAATTGCAAGAAAGGAAGTAAGGCAGCTCAAACGAGATAAAAGAATGCTTTATGTACTTTTTGTATTTCCGATTCTTCTTTTGATAATATTTGGATATGCAATCAACTTCGATGTCCATCATATTAAAATGGTAATTTACGATCGAGATAAATCTGTAGATAGCCGAGATTTTATAAAGTCACTTACAAGCTCAGACTATTTTGATCTTGTCGGATATATTCATGATGAAAGTAAAATTAAGGAAGTGCTGGATACAAAAGTTGCTCAATGTGTAGTTGTGTTCCCGGAAGATTTTTCAAAACAAATTTATTCAAAGCAAACCGCGCCGCTGCAAATTATAATTGATGGTGTAGATGCAAACTCAGCTTCAATAATTATTAGTTACATGAATGCAGCAACAGCATCATATTCACAAAAGATTCAAAGCAGTGTTATGGCAATTATGGGAAGGGAAAATTATATCCCAATTGATTTGCGACCTGCTTTCTGGTTCAATCCTGAACTAAATTCAACTTTCTTCCTAATTCCCGGATTGATTGCGATGATATTGATTATAACTGCTGTAGTTTCAATTTCACTTTCTATTGTGCGTGAAAAAGAAAGAGGAACTATTGAACAAATAAATGTCTCCCCGCTTTCATCATTTGAGTTGCTTATTGGAAAAACAATTCCATATACAATCATTTCTTTAATGATTGCAGCATTTATTTTAATTGCTGGATATGTTTTGTTTGGAATTACAATTAGAGGAAATATTATTTTACTATTCTTTTCAACTTTGCTTTTTCTTTTTGCAACGTTAAACCTTGGAATATTTGTTTCAAGCATTGCAGATACTCAGCAAGTAGCTTTTCAAATTGCAACTCTTGTTTCAATGCTGCCATCAATGTTATTGTCCGGTTATATTTTCCCGATTGAAAGTATGCCGCCGGTAGTTCAAGTGCTTACAAATATAACGCCGGCAAAATTCTTTCTGATAATATTGAGAGCAATTTTATTAAAAGGTGCTGGCATAGAAGCATTCTGGCCGCAATTAATTTACCTTTTTATTTTTTCCCTAATCATGCTTTCGTTATCGTCATTGATAAATATGAAATCAAAAACAGCTTAATGCTTAATGATAAAAAATTGATTGGATTATTATGAAAGTCATATTGAATATAATTATCAAAGAATTTCTGCAGCTTAAAAGAGATCCGCGTTTATTTGGAATTGTTTTCATTGCACCTATCATTCAGTTGGTGGTACTTGGATATGCGGCAAACATGGATGTCAATACAGTTCACACAGCAATTTATGATCAAGATAAAACTACAACAAGCAGAGATTTTATTGAAAAATTTGAGAGGTCGGGGTATTTTGAAATTGATGATTATGTAAATAGCTATGCCCAAATAACTGACGATATTAATAAAGGAAAAGCTTTGTGGGCTTTGGTTATTCCGAAAGATTTTGAAAAAAATATAAATAGAAGACAAACGGTTCCTGTGCAAGCAGTGTTTGATGGTTCAGATGGAAATAAAACATCAATTGCGCTTGGTTATGTTCAAGGAATTGTTACAAGTTATTCCAAAAATATTTTGGTGCAAACTGCCGATAAAGCTGGAATTAAAAATCAAATTGCCGGAAATATTTCTCCAGTAATTCGTGTTTGGTATAATCCTGATCTTAAGACAAGAGTCTTCATGGTTCCAAGCATAATGGGATTAATTCTGATGGTTATAACAACGATATTAATGTCAATGGCGATAGTTAAAGAGCGAGAGATTGGAACTCTTGAACAACTTATTGTTACGCCGATAAAACCATATCAATTAATTATTGGTAAAGTTGTTCCGTTTATCATATTAGGTTTTATTGATGTTCTAATTGTGTTAAGCGTTATGACTTTTTGGTTTGGAATTGCGATTAGAGGAAGCTTTTTATTTTTAGTTTTTTCTTCATTCCTTTTTGTTCTTACAACTTTGGGAATTGGATTATTTATTTCTACAATTTCCAAAACACAGCAGCAGGCAATGATGGTTGCTCAATTCGGGATTATGATGCCGATGATTTACTTATCCGGCTTTGCGTTTCCGATAGAAAACATGCCGAAGATAATTCAATATATCACTTATCTAATTCCGCTTCGTTATTACATAGTTATTCTGCGCGCAGTTATTTTAAAAGGCGCTTCCTTTTTTGAGTTAATACCTGAGACAACTATGCTGCTTCTCTTCGGCGTATTAATTCTATTTGCCAGCTCATTAAGATTTAAGAAGAGGCTGGAATAATTATCATATTGAACTAATAAGTGAATGCTGTCTTATTAGATAGCAGGCATTTTTAATTAATCTTACTGCCAAAAATATTTCAAAAATTAATTCTTCTTTATATTTTTTCAGCAACAAATTTAGCTGTATTTTTAAACATTAAATATTAATAAAGAAGGTTAAAAATGGGATTAAGTTTTTTACCGAAAGAATATGAATTTTTTGATATGTTTGATAATTTGGCAAACCATTGCATAAGCGCTTCAAAACAAATTCAAGCGAGCGTTAGTGCAGATAATTTTGCCCAAAGTGAAGTCCAGAAAATAAAAAATATTGAACATGCCGCTGATAAAATTACTTACGAGATATTTGAGAAATTGAATAATACTTTTATTACTCCAATTGATCGAGAAGATATTCATTCACTTGCTCACGAGCTTGATAATATTGTCGATTTGATACTAAAAATTTCAAACATGATGACAATATATAACGTAGATAAAGTAAATAAAAAATTTTTAGATGTATTAAAATTAATCGACACATCGATTGAATATATTACAAAAGCTGTTAATGGATTGCGTAATCTTAAAAAAGGTAATTCAGTTCATGAATATTGCCGTGAAGTAAATAATTTGGAAAATATAGGCGATCAGTTAAGGAATGAAGCTATTGCTGATTTGTTCGGCGGTGGATTTGATGCAATTTATATTATGAAGTGGAAAGATATTTTCCTAAATACTGAAAAAGTCCTTGACCAATGTGAGGATGTTGCAAAAATTATTGAATCAATAATAGTTAAACAGGCTTAGAAGTGACTATCTCAATAATTCTCATCATTCTATTAGCTTTAACCTTCGACTTCTTAAACGGTTTTCATGATGCTGCTAATTCAGTTGCAACAGTTGTATCAACTAGAGTTCTATCGCCAAAGTTTGCTGTAGTTTGGGCTGCATTTTTCAATTTTATTGCCTTCTTAGTTTTTGGGACTCATGTAGCAAGCACTATTGGTAAAGATATTGTTGATCTGCAAGTTATTGATAAATCATTCGTGGTTTCTTCATTAATTGGTGCTTGCGCTTGGAACATTATTACATGGTACTTTGGATTGCCAACTAGTTCTTCACATGCACTTATTGGCGGAATGATGGGAACTGCTTTGGTTAAAGCAGGAATATCTTCTTGGGTTACAAGCGGAATTTTAAAAACGGTTCTTTTCATTTTTGTTTCGCCTATCCTTGGTTTGATTCTGGGTGTTGGTTTCGGAATTTTAATCTATAGATTGTTTAGCAAAAGTGTTCCCAAAAAAGTTGATCATATCTTTAGAAAAGGGCAATTAATTTCTGCATCACTATACAGCTTAGGGCACGGCGGAAATGACGCTCAAAAAACTATGGGAATTATAGCAGGTTTACTTTATAGTACACATTTGATTGAGAGTTTCTATATCCCAACTTGGGTTGT
>DAIEML010000200.1 GCA_027349615.1 Ignavibacteriales bacterium
ATATTTTCAGCAGCATCATCCGGATGTGTAATCGAAAGAATATTTGTATCGATAAGTTCATTTTCCGAGTAGCCGACCATGCTGCAAAATGCTTTGTTCGCTTTTATAATTTTTCCATCAAAATTCGTAATAGTTTTTGCAATGGCAGAATTTTCAAAAGCAATTCTAAATCTTTCTTTGCTTCGGTTTAACACTTCGGAAAGATTTTGTGAAGTTAAAATATTATCAAATTTATTTGTTACTATTTTGCTTTTAGTTGAAGAATCCGGATTCTCTTCAAATTTTTCTTTTAGAATTTTAGAATGTTTCAAAGCATAAATAATAATTTTCGGAAGAAATTTAATTTGACTTACAGGAAGAAAATCGAATGCACCGCCGGAAATGAATTTAGAAGCAGTTTTGCTTTCAGAATTCTTGATAAGAACTATTAAAGGAATAAAAGATGCAATTTCATTTTTTAATTTTATTGCGGGCAAGGTTTTAGCAGCTAAAGATGCTTGATCAATTACTACTAAGCTAAGTTTTGCTTTTTTTAATGAATTAATAAAATCTATTTCTGTACTTACAAGTTTGATCGAAGCCTTGAGATCAGCTTGATCAAAAACGTCTAAGATTCTATTATAATTCGAGTTCTTTAAAGTATAAAATAATATTTTGACCAAGTCCAAATCCGCATGAAGTGATAAATAATTTAGCGCAATCTAAAATGAAGAGGAAAAACGAGCGATATTAAAATTTATCTTAAGAATATAATATAATATGATAATCTAGAAGCTTAGTATCAAGTTTTGGTTAGTAACAAAAAGTATGGCTAAAACAAATTTTGATTTGCAAAATATTTCATAATTCAAAAAGAAAAATTTGAGTTCATACTTTCATTTTTTCAAATGCAAAAGTTCCAATAATTATTATGATGACTGAGAAGGTTATTATAATTCCAAAATCAAAAAATAAATGAAACTGCGAAGCGCCTAAAATTACATTTCGTAGTGCATTAACAGCGTACGTTAAGGGATCTAAAAATGTAAATGGCGCCAGCCAAGCCGGCAATTTGTTAATTGGAAATAACGCACCTGATAAAAAGAAAATTGGAAATAACAAAAAGCTGGTAATCAACTGAAATCCTTCCGGGCTATCCATTCTTGACCCAATAATTAATCCAACACTTACCATAGATGTTGTGGTAATGAGTAATACAATTAGTGAGATGAAAAATGCTATCAATCCGAAATGAAGACCCGGAATAATTCCCAATTTCCCAAAAATTATTCCGATTAACAGTAGAATTAAAGATTGAATTAAAGAGTCGGTAGCGCCGCCGATTATCTTGCCGATAAAAATTGAAGTTCTTGAAATTGGAGCTACCAGAACTTCTTTAAGAAAATCAATCTTTCTATCCCAAACAATGTAAACGCCAAAAAATATTGAAGAGAAAAGTACAGCTTGGATTAAAATTCCCGGATAAATAAAAGTTTGATAATTTATTCCGGTGATAGAAACATTGGAACCTAAGCCGCCGCCAAAAATCAATAACCAAAGAATTGGATTTACAATTGACGCGATGATTCTTGATTTTTCTCTTAAGAAAACTTTAAATTCCCTATACCAAATAGCAAGAATTCCATTTAACTCGTTCATTTGTTTGACCTCAAATTCATTACACGCTGTCCCCAGCCGCCTTCCGGCGATGCATCACGAATTTCTCTTCCGGTAAAATGAAGAAATACATCATTAAGTGTCGGCGAATGAATTTCTACAGATTCAACTTTGCCGGCAGCTTGAAAAATCTGCGGAAGGTTTTCACTTGCATTAACAACAGTTAGATAATAAAGATCGTTCTTGTTTTCAATATTTTTTATAAACTGAAATTTTCTCATCGCTTCAAGATCTAAATTATTAATTTTCATAACCACAACATCACCGCCGATAATTCTTTTTAAATTTGATGGTGAATCTAATGCAACAACTTTACCTTTATCAATTATCGCAATTCTGCTGCAAAGCCGGTCAACTTCTTCCATATAATGCGTAGTTAAAATCAAGCTGATCTTTTCTTCTTTGGAAAGAGTTTCAATATAATTCCAAATATTTTCGCGAGACTGCGGATCCAAGCCGAGAGTAGGTTCATCCAAAAATAATACTTTAGTATGATGCATCAATCCTCTTGCAATTTCCAATCTTCTTCTCATTCCGCCTGAATATTTTTTTACTTGATCATCTTTTCTATCTTCCAAATCAACAAGTTTAAGAACTTCTATAATTCTCTGTTCCCTCAAAGCAACAGGCATTCCATAAAGCATTCCATGAAGTTTTAAATTTTCATAACCAGTTAAAATATCATCGGAACTTGGATCTTGAAAAACAATTCCAATTGATTTTCTGACTAATGAAGGTTCGCGAACAATATCAAATCCATTTACTATTGCCGTACCTGAAGTTGGCTTAATGAGAGTTGTCAAAGTCATTAAGGTTGTGGTCTTCCCTGCTCCATTTGGACCAAGCAAACCAAATATTTCACCTTCTTCAATTTGAAGATTCAGATTATCTAACGCTACTAATTCGCCATATTCTTTACGAAGATTAAATGTTTCTATAATACTCATGAAAATAAATTTTTGTAACTGAAATTTTTATTTGTGAAAATATAAATTTGGCATGCAAGCAACAAATGGGAAAATGAAAAGTAATTAGTTATTTGCCAATTATTAGGTTAAAAAAATTCCCGATACAGAACTTCAATATTTCAAGATTCTGTATCAGGTATTAAAATTTATAACTTAGAAGAAAAATCCTGTGAAGTTTAGTCCAATGCTTCTTAAGTTTGTTTCAATCTGAATGTCTTGAAACAAAATCGTCGAAAAATATTGGACATCAAAATGATCTGCAATATAATCAACAATATTATTATCTAAATTAACTTTCAACATCTTTAAAACACCTTTAGCACTAACACCCCATCCTGATGCTTTCCGAGAGTAATAACCATTTCCATCAAATCTGCCAATCATTAAAGAGAAGGTTTCAAAAAAATTAAAATAGTGTCCTTTATGAACAACTACTTTATCGCTGCTTTTTAGTTCAATTAAATTTCTTCCAATTTGAATATCTCCAATTCCGCTTTGATATGAATAAGAGGTTGAATTTGGTTCAATTAAAATATCATCTGCATCGACCGTAAAACTGTAATCAAAAAATTTGAGTGAAGTATTTTTAATTGCTATATCCAGACCAGTAGAAATCGAGTAACCGAGACGCGCGGTTCTTGGAAGCGGATCTGCTTGCGCTTGATCGATATAGGCAACTTCCCCGCCTTGATTTAATCTTGCATAACCAATCGAAAAGTTAAAATATGGATGAGCTGGCA
>DAIEML010000201.1 GCA_027349615.1 Ignavibacteriales bacterium
CGATCTTTCAATCTTTGAATATGTAAACTCCGCCCGCGGATCAAGAAAAGGACTTACAGACTCGGCTCTTAAAACAGCAGACGCAGGATATTTAACAAGAAGATTAGTGGACGTTTCTCAGGATGTTATAATTAGTGAGATTGATTGCGGAACAATTTTGGGAATTGAAATCACTGCATTAAAAGATGTGGAACAAGAAAGAGAGCCATTAGCTGAAAGAATCACAGGTCGTGTTGCTCAAGAGGATGTTTACGATCCAAGATCAGATGAATTAATAATTTCATCTGGCGAAATGATTACAGAAGAAATAGCTGAAAAGATTGAAGATGCGAGCATTGATTCTGTTTATATCAGAACAGTTCTTACTTGCGAATCCAAGAGAGGTGTTTGTGCAAAATGCTATGGGAGAAATCTAACAAACGGTAAGCTTGTTGAAATTGGTGAAGCGGTTGGTATTGTTGCCGCACAATCAATTGGTGAACCTGGTACACAGCTTACACTTAGAACATTCCACTTAGGTGGAACTTCATCAAGAATTGCAAGTCAATCTCAAGTTGAATCCGCAATAGAAGGTACTGCAAAATATGATCGTATTACGTTCGTAGAAAAATCTGATTTTCTTGGGAAAGTAAAAGTCGTAACCGGACGTCGTGGGATTATTGGAATATATGATGAAAATAATCGACAAGTTAAAAAGTATGAAGTACCTTACGGTGCTGAACTAGTGGTTAATGATGGGCAACATGTAAAGAAACGTTCGCCGCTTTATAATCACGATCCTTACAATGCGGTTATTTTAACTGACGTATCAGGTAAAGTTAGGTTTGTTGATATGATTGACGGTTCAACTCTTCAACAAGTAACAGACGAACAAACTGGTCACGTTCAAAAAGTTGTTATTGAATCGAAAGATAAAAATTTAACACCAACTATTTCAATTGAATCCGAGGATGGTAATAAAAAATCTTTCAACATACCGACAAGAGCTTACTTATCTGTTGAAGAAGGCGAAACAATTGCTGCCGGTACAATCCTAGCAAAGATTTCTAAACAACAAACAAAGAGTAGAGACATTACAGGCGGTCTTCCGAGAGTAACAGAATTATTTGAAGCAAGGAGTCCTCAAGAAACAGCAATAGTTTCTGAAATTGAAGGAACTGTTAAATTTGGTGCAAGAAAAAAAGGCTCTCGCGAAATAATTGTTATTGCGCCTGACAAATCTGATGAGAAAAGGTATAACGTACCATTGGGTAAACATATACTTGTTCAGGAAAGTGATGAAATTCCTGCTGGCGAAAAAATTACAGATGGACCAATTAATCCGCATGATATTTTGAAGATTAAGGGTACGAGTGCAGTTCAGGAATATCTGGTTAATGAAATTCAAGATGTTTATCGTTTACAAGGTGTAAAAATTAATGATAAACATATTGAAGTAATTGTTAAACAAATGCTTCAAAAAATTAAAATTGTTTCGCCTGGCGATACAAAATTTCTTGAAGAAGACGTTGTTGATAGAAATGAATTTATTGACGAAAACAATAAAATTATGGCGATGGTTCGTATTGAAGATAAAGGAGATTCTAGATTTAAGGATGGCCAACTGATTTCTAAAAGTAAATATAGAGAAATCAATGCTGACTTAAAGAAGAAGAGTAAGAAAGCAATCGCAGCACGAGATGCTGAACCAGCTACTTTCGAACATATACTTTTAGGAATTACTCAGGCTGCATTATCGACTGAAAGCTTTATTTCTGCAGCTTCATTCCAGGAAACTACTAAAGTATTAGCTAATGCCGCAACTGAAGCAAAAGTTGATTTTCTATTAGGCTTAAAAGAAAATGTAGTAATGGGTCATCTAATCCCTGCTGGAACAGGTATAAAGAAATATCGAGATATTATTTTAACTTCTGAAGAAGTAGTTGAGGAAAAAACAGAAACAGAAGAAATTCAAGCGTAATTTACTAAATCTCTAAATCCGACTCGAATTAAATTCTAGTCGGATTTTTTTGCTCAAAAATATTATTAAAACAAAAATATTTTATAGTTTTCTTGACAAAATTTGAACTATAATCTATATTAGAAGTCTGAAATTTTTTTAGATTTTGTTTATTAGGAGTTATTAGTGCCTACAATTAATCAGCTAGTAAGAAAAGGCCGGATACGGATCTTGGCTAAGAAAAAAGCACCAGCGCTCGATGCTTGTCCTCAAAAAAGAGGAGTTTGTACAAGGGTGTATACTTCTACTCCCAAAAAACCTAATTCTGCTCTAAGAAAAGTAGCAAGAGTTAGACTTACTAATAGCATGGAAGTTACCGCGTATATTCCTGGGGAAGGACATAATTTGCAAGAGCATTCAATTGTTCTTATTAGAGGTGGAAGAGTAAAAGATTTACCGGGAGTTCGTTATCATATTATTAGAGGCACATTAGATACAAGCGGTGTTGAAGATAGAAAAAAAGGAAGATCGAAATACGGCGCAAAAAAACCAAAGGCTAAATAAGTGATATGAGAAAGAAAAGAGCTGAAAAGAAAAGTTTAAAACCAGATCCAAAATTTAATGAAGTTTTGGTGGCTAAGTTTATAAATTCAATTATGTACGATGGGAAAAAATCCAAAGCTCGTAATGTAGTTTATAAAGCGTTTGATATAATTGAAGAAAGATCGAAAAAACCTGGATTGGAAGTTTTTAAGAAAGCAATAAACAATGTTCAGCCTGTAATTGAAGTAAGAAGTAGAAGAGTTGGCGGTGCTACTTATCAGGTTCCTACAGAAGTGAGACCTGAAAGAAGAACGGCTTTGGCAATGAGATGGATAAAAACTTATGCAAGGGCAAGAAATGAAAAATCCATGTCATTAAAATTAGCTTCTGAACTTTTGGCTGCTTCAAATAATGAAGGTTCGGCAGTAAAGAAAAAAGAAGATACTCATAAAATGGCTGAAGCAAATAAAGCTTTTGCACATTTCAAATGGTAATGATGAATTTAGAAATAGAAACAATATAAATAAGATATGACAGCAAGACTACCTATAGATAGAGTTCGTAATATTGGAATTATGGCTCATATTGACGCCGGTAAAACTACGACTACCGAGCGTATTTTGTATTATACCGGAAAGTTGCATAGGATTGGCGAAGTTCATGATGGTGCAGCTACTATGGATTGGATGGAACAGGAAAAAGAACGTGGAATTACAATTACAAGTGCTGCAACAACTTGTTTTTGGGATAATCACCAAATAAATATTATCGATACTCCTGGCCACGTTGATTTTACTGTAGAAGTTGAAAGATCATTAAGAGTTCTTGATGGCGCGGTTGCTTTGTTTTGTGCAGTTG
>DAIEML010000202.1 GCA_027349615.1 Ignavibacteriales bacterium
TTGGAACTAAAGTAACTATCGTTGAAATGATGGATACAATATTACCTATTGAAGACCGGGAAGTTTCGGAAACTTTAGCAAGAAGTTTTAGAAAACGAGGAATAGAGATATTCACAAAAACTTCTGTTGAAAAAGCAATCGTAAAAGGTGATAAAGTTTTAGTTACAATAAACGCAAACGGCGAGAAGAAAGAATTATCCGCTGATAAAGTTTTAAATGCAATTGGTGTTACCGGAAACGTTGAAGGAATTGGACTTGAAGAACTTGGCGTGGAAATTTTTAAAAATCATATAAAAGTTAATAAATCAACTTACGAGACAAACGTAAAAGGAATTTATGCAATCGGCGATGTAATTGGTCCACCGTGGTTGGCTCATGTCGCATCGCATGAAGGAATTCATTGCATTGAAAAGATAAAAGGATTGCACGTTCAAGATATTGATTACGGAAATATTCCTGGTTGTACTTTTTGTCAGCCGCAAGTTGCAAGCATTGGATTGACTGAAGCAAAAGCCAAAGAAGCAGGCTATGAAATCAAAGTCGGAAAATTTCCATTTATGGCAAGCGGAAAAGCATTTGCAATTGGAGAAAGAGACGGATTTGTAAAATTTATTTTTGATGCAAAGTACGGTGAGATTTTAGGTGTTCACATTATCGGTTCGGAAGCTACAGAAATGATTGCGGAAGCCGGATTAGCTAAATCACTTGAAGCTACCGGAGAATCAATTTATAAAACTATACATGCTCATCCAACATTAGCCGAAGCTTTTATGGAAGCTGCTGCTCAAGCTTACGGTGAAGCGATACATATTTAGGATCATTAAAATTATCTGGCGATGAAAGAATTAATTTATTGCGATCTCAGCTTGATCGATTACAAAGAAGCATGGGATCTGCAAAAAGAAATTGTTGAATTAAGACACAATAAAAAAATTCAGGATGTTTTATTTTTACTTGAACATCCGCATACATATACTCTAGGAAAAGTTGCAGATAAAAAAAATTTGGTAGGTTCGGATGAGTATCTGGCTAAAAATAAAATTTCAATTTATGATATTGATCGCGGCGGCGATATTACTTATCACGGTCCGGGACAAATTGTTGGTTATCCAATCATTGACTTAAATGATTGGCAAAAAGATACTCACAAATATCTGAGAGCATTAGAAGAAACAATAATCAGAACTTGCAGCAGCTATGACTTAACTGGAATTAGAGATCCAAAATATACTGGAGTTTGGATATCGAATAGAAAAATTGCAGCGATCGGAATAAAAGTTAGCCGGTGGATTACAATGCACGGCTTTGCGTTCAACGTTAACACAGATCTTTCACTATTTTCGGGAATTATTCCGTGCGGAATTTCAGATAAAGAAGTTACTTCCTTACAAAAGGAAAGCGGCAGAGAAATAAAAATATCTGAAGTAAAAAATTTGTTGGTAGAAAATTTCAAAAAAGTATTTAGCTACCAAACAATAACTAATATTCAAAAAGATGAACTGCCAAAAAGCAGAATCGAATTGATTAATTAAAAAAATGTCAAAACAAGAAAGGTTGCGATGTCAAAAAAGAGTTCATCAAAAAATGAGTCTTCTTATAATCAAATTTTAGACGAAAAAATTAAATCGCAAGGTAACGGCAAATCAAACCACCATGACGAATCAATGAAAGAAACCCAAATTCTTGATAAAGAACTTCAACTTAAAGCATTGCGCATAATGCTTCTTGCAAGAAATATTGATAACAAAGCCATGAATCTCTTGAGGCAGGGAAAAACATTTTTCCACATTGCCGGTTCCGGTCATGAAGCGATTCAAGTTGCAGTTGGATTATCTTTGGATTCAAAAAAAGATTGGATCTATCCTTATTATCGGGATCTTGCCGTAGTTTTATCTGCCGGCATAAAGCCATTCGATTTCTTTCTTCAATGTTTTGCTAAAAATGATGACCCAGCAACAGGCGCGAGACAATTGCCGTGTCACTGGAGTTCTAAAGAGTTAAATATGCCAACGCAATCAAGTCCTACAGGAACACAATTCTTGAATGCAGTCGGTACTGCGCTTGCTATGGTGAAAAAAGGTGAACGAAATATTACTTACGTCAGCAGCGGCGAAGGAACTACAAGTCAAGGAGAATTTCATGAAGCAATTAACTGGGCAAGCCGTGAGAAGCTCCCGGTTCTTTTTGTAATTGAGAATAACAAATATGCAATCTCTGTTCATGTTGAACAGCAAAGCGGAGGCAAAGACAATTCTATTGCGGCGATGATGAGCGGCTACAATAATTTATTTCATACAAGAATTGATGGAACCGATTTCGGAGAATCTTATTCGACAGTTCAAGAAGCAATTAAATATATTAAAGAGGGAAATGGCCCGGCGCTGATTGAAGCCGATGTTGTTAGGCTTTCTTCCCATTCGTCGTCTGATGATCAAAAAAAATATAGAGATCACAAAGAATTAGAAGACGAAACTAAGAAATGTCCGATTGAAAAATTATCTCAAAAATTAATTTCTGAAGGTTTTCTAACCAAAGAAGAATACGAACAAATTAAAAAAGAAATTGTTGAAGAAATTAATTCTGCCGCCGATGAGGCTTCACATTCGAAAGATCCGGATCCGCAAAATGCAGTTCAATATATTTTTGATGAAAGCGGAGTGAAAGAAAGTTTAGAATATGAAAAGTCCAAACCTTCCGGTAAACCTGTGGTTATGGTGGATGCAATCAATCATGCTTTGCACGAAGAGATGGAACGCAATGATAAGATTTATATTTTCGGCGAAGATGTTGCTGATGCGAAAGGCGGAGTATTTACTGCAACAAAAGGTTTATCAACTAAATTTGGAAGTGAAAGAGTTTTTAATTCACCTTTAGCTGAAGCAAGTATAATCGGTGTTGCGACTGGTATGGCATTGTACGGATTGAAGCCTGTTGTTGAAATTCAATTTGGAGATTACATTTGGCCGGCGTTCATGCAATTTAAATCAGAAGTGGCTTCAATTCGTTACCGCTCGAATAATGCTTGGTCGGCTCCGGTTGTTACTCGAGTAGCTGTCGGCGGATATATTCACGGCGGACTTTATCACAGCCAAAATATAGAA
>DAIEML010000203.1 GCA_027349615.1 Ignavibacteriales bacterium
AATGGGCGGTGCAAATGTTGCTACTGCATCAGGTATCGAAGCATTGTTCTGGAACCCTGCTGGTGCAGCAGATATGTCTAACTCAGCTTCAATAATGTTTTCTCATATGAATTATATTGCTGATATTGGAATTGAGTATGGCGCAGCTTCTGCAAACTTTGAAGGATTTGGTGTTGTGTCATTACAAATCAAATCTCTCAATATCGGAAGTATTAATGTTACTACAAATGATCAACCTGATGGAACAGGTCAAACTTTTACACCACAAACTATGGTTGCCGGTCTTTCTTATTCAAGACAACTTACAGACCGCATAGCAATCGGTTTAACTGCAAGCTATATTACTGAAACTTTAGATTTAGTAAGCGCTTCAGGATTTGCTGTTAATGCTGGTGTAATTTATAAAGACCTTGGAGACATCAGCGGATTAAGCTTCGGCTTAGTTATGAAAAATATTGGTCCTCAAATGAGTTATTCTGGTTCAGGATTACTTGTTAAAGCAGCACCACAGGGTTATAACCAACCAGCAAACTATTACTCAATTAATGCAGCAGCTTTTAATCTGCCTTCATCATTTGAAATAGGTTTTGGCTATACACCTGTAATTGATGATATAAATGCATTGAACATTTCTGCATCATTTCAGAATAATAACTTTTCCGGCGACGTTTACAATATAGGCGCCGAATATGGTTATAATAAAATGTTCTTTGTTAGAGGTGGTTATACAACCTCTCCAAGTAATCAAGATCCTAACTATATATATGGATTTACAGCCGGCGCAGGTATTAACTATGAAATGAGCGGCGTTGATGTAAAAGTTGATTACGCTTTTAGAGCTGCGAAATATTTTGGTGGAAACCATATTTTTTCAGTGTCATTCGGTTTCTAATTCAACTGTTTCATGAAGTCTCAATGATTTTATGAATAAGTTATTAGGAGACTAATTTCTTAAATTCCGTGTAGGTAAAACTACACGGAATTTTTTTTTGAAGTATTATATCTTGTACCATTTTATTTACTTTGATTCCGGTCAATAAAAATACTGACACTTGAATCTGTAAAATCTCTCCGTTATTTTTTTAATAAACATTCTTTTTAATTTGTGGATTCCTCCTAATTACCGAAATGCATAAACAAATAAATAAGATTATTCTGATAATTATCGTTTTAGTATCATTACCAATAATAATTTTTTCAGTGTATGAAATAAATTCCTTAAATGAAAATGAAGAGATCATAGACAATATTTATAATAAACAATTAAATACCGTCGTCTTTACAATGAATAAATCTATCTATGATATTTTTAATGACTGGGCTCAAAAGATTAATTTATTGGTTTTAAATTCGAAAGAATCCAATAAAATAGCTTTTCAGAAGAACGTTTTACAATTCATAAAATTGAACCCGCAAATTAAATCGGTAATACTTGGAGATGAGGACTATCCAAATGTTAATAATTTAAAAACATTTTTTATTGATTCTTCAAATTCAGAATACTTGGCTTCATTAAGTGAAAAAATAAATTCAAATATCCCAAAGATTAAAAGATTTTTATCAAATGATCACTATGGAATTAGAAAAATTGAACCGATTAATTTAGACAGCAGTTACAAAGCAGAGTTATTTTTGTTCTCTTTAGATTTAACAAATAATAAAAACGATTTTGGCGGGATAATAATTAATCCGGAACAATTTATCAAAAACAAATTAGCACCGCAAATCATAGATATCACTCATAATGAATTTATAATTACTATAATTAAAGAGAATACTAAAAAAATTATTTTTAGCTCGAATGGGAATCCATCCCTTGGATCGAATCAAAGTTTAAGTTTAGAATTGCTGCCGGAATTTTCTATTATTGTTTCTTTGGAAGGTAAAACTATCGATCAATTGGTAAAAGAAAGATCAATTAGAAATTTAATTTTAATTTTAGTTTTAGATTTGATTTTTATAATTGGAATTTGGTTCGTCATAATTAATATTAAAAAAGAAATTGAACTTGCTAAAATTAAATCAGATTTTGTTTCGAATGTTTCACATGAACTGCGTACCCCATTGTCTCTCATTAGTCTTTTTGCCGAAACACTAATGCTTGGAAGATTAAAATCACAGGAAAAAGAAAAAGAATATTATACAATAATTCATCAAGAGAGCGGGAGATTAAGTAGGATTGTTGATAAGATTCTCCACTTCCAATCTATTGATGAACATAAAAGAAAATACAAATTTAAAGAAGCAGATTTAAATTCAGTAATAAACAAAACTCTAAATATTTATAGTTATCATATTAAACAATCTGGATTTTCTTATAATTTAAATTTAGATGACAACATACCGCCGATATATATTGATGAAGAAGCAATTGCCGAAGCTGTAATAAATCTAACTGACAACGCGATGAAATACAGCGGACAAAAAAAACAAATTGATATTCAGACTGGAATGAATGAGAATTTTGTATTCGTTAAAATTATTGATTATGGAATCGGCATTTCGATAAAAAATCAGAATAAAATTTTTGATAAATTTTATAGAATCCAAAACGGATTGGTGCATAATACAAAAGGCGCCGGTCTTGGATTGACAATTGTTAAAGAAATAATGGAAGAGCATGGCGGGGGAATAGCGGTTGATAGCAAAGAAGGAAATGGAAGTATATTCACTTTGAACTTTAGGAAAAATAATAAGTCTAAGTTATAATTTTGGTTTGAACATTTGGAGGAAAGATGGCTGCAATATTAATAGTAGAAGATGAATTGAATATGGTAATTGGATTGAAAGATAATTTTGAATTAGAAGGTTTTGAAGTTGATGTTGCAAATAATGGAGAAGAAGGTTTAAAAAAAATTTTTGAAGGTAAATATGACTTGATTGTTTTAGATGTTATGCTTCCTCTGCTATCAGGATTTGATGTATGCAAAGCAGTAAGAAAAAAAGGTAT
>DAIEML010000204.1 GCA_027349615.1 Ignavibacteriales bacterium
AAATCAGTCTGTTAAATATCAGACTACTTTAGATGAGGGGAAGAACTATTCCTTCTATTCTCCATCTGGACATTATGTTTATAAAATTGTTTCTACTGGAAATATATCTGTCCTACAAAGTAATGGCGGTGCAGGTGCAGATTTTATGCCGCTCGCATACTCATTAGATTATCCCGATCTTACAATTTCTACAAGTGATATTGTTTTTAGTAAACCTGATAGTTTATTATCAGCAGGAGACAATATTACAATTCAAGTAACAGTCCATAATTTCGGCAGCGTTGATGCTAACAACATATATTGTGTTGCTTATGAAGGTGATCCGGATGCTGGCGGAAGCGCTCCACCGGTTGGTAACGGAACTATTCTAAACATTCCTGTTAATGGAAGTGGAACTTTTTCATTCAATTATACGATTCCTCCAAATCCGCAATTCAGAGCAATTGTAATTAAGGTTGACCCAAATAATCAAATAACAGAATCAAATAAATCTAATAACAAAGCTCAAAAAACTTTAAAACCTAACAACGATCTCTTACCGCCATTAGCAGTAACAGTAACGGCTCCATCCAGTCTTCAATTAATAAATAGTCAACTTAATCCAAATCCATTTACAGCTAGATTTGATATATTCAATACTGGAACAATATCATCTGATAACGTTATTATTACACTAGAATTACAAAATGGTTTAACATTATCAAGTGGTTCACTAGCTATCAATCTTGGCTCAATTGCTGGTAATGCTTCTCAGCATGCTGAATATCAAATATCTGCAAATCCAAATGTATCTGGATTTAATTTTTACAAAGCAACTATTACTTCATCAAACACAACACCCAAAATAGTAAGCCGCGCTATAAATGTACCCGATGCAATTCCACCTGCAAAGCCTTCCAACTTTGTTGGAAACGTTGTTAACGGATCTACGGTAAACCTTTCATGGAATTCAAATACAGAAGCAGATTTAGTCGGCTATTATTTATATTACAGTTCCGACGGAACAAATTGGAATGGTACAGGTGCAGTTGAAGGTAATTCGCCATTATTAGTTTTAAATGCAAATTCTTTCTCAATTACTGGTTTACCAATTTCAAATCCAAGCGGCACTCCATACTGGTTTAAATTAAAAGCATTTGATTCTTCAAATAATTTAAGCGATGAAACAAACGCTGTTAATTTAACACTGACAAGTCAAACAACGACTCAAGTTTTATTCTATGGAGATGACGCATTTATTTATACTGTTAACAGCGGAACGGGTTATGTTACCGGGCCTAATAGTTATAAAGATATCGGAAAATATCAGCGGTTTGATATTACTGGACAAAAAACTTTAAAAGAAGTACGTTTCTATTTTGGTGCTAAAGAAGTAAATGGCTCTTCGGAAAACTTTAACATTGTATTACGAAGTGTTTCTAATACCGGAGAACCTGGCGGTTTATTATTCACACAAGCTACCAACACAAATGCAATTGATATTTCGTCTCCAGCCAATAAATATAATGCGTATACCGTTTCGCCTCAGTTAAATTTAAATAATTCGTTTTTCATTGGCGCAGAATGGGACTCAACAATCAATGATAACTTTGCAATCATTTGCGATTCAAGCGGCGAAGGTAATAATGCAAAACGTGCATGGGAAAAATGGAATGACGGAACTTTTCATGATATTCAAACTGCATGGCAAGATTTAGATATCGACTTATGGATTTCTGCAGTATTTGTTTCTGCAACTGGAACAGAAGAAGAAGTTTTGTTGCCGACAAATTTCAGATTATCTCAAAATTATCCAAATCCATTTAACCCAACAACAACAATTAAATACGCGCTGCCTAAATCTTCATATGTAATTCTAAAAGTTTATGATCTTTTAGGTAATGAAATTAATACTTTAGTAAAAGGTGACAAATCTGCCGGAGTCCATTCCGTAGCATTTGACGGGCATAATCTTGCCAGCGGTACTTACTTTTATCGTTTACAAGTTTTCGATTCTCAAAATTCATCTAAAGGAACATTTATTGAAACTAAAAAGTTTGTTCTACTAAAATAATTCCGCGAAAGCTATAGTTGCTTTCACTTTACCGGGAGCCGCTAATTATTGGCGGCTCTTTTTTATTTAAATTGATAAGAAGTAATCACATATCATAATTATGAATTTGAATTGCTTTGTAATTTCGATAAATTTGTCAATATTTTTTATTAAAACTACGTAGAGAAATGCGATATCCTTTTTCGGAAATTGAATCTAAATGGCAGAAATACTGGGAAGAAAACCAGGTTTACAAAACTGATCTTAACAAACCTGATAAGAAACTCTATCATTTAAATATGTTTATTTA
>DAIEML010000205.1 GCA_027349615.1 Ignavibacteriales bacterium
TAACATGTTTCATGTCGTTTGTTGCAACTGCTATTTTCATTTCATTAACCTTTAAAAATTAAAATTCATCTGCCGATATGATAATTAAAAAAGTAAATGGATTCGAAAAATTAAAAAAAATTAAATTTTGAAATTGTTTAAAATTTTTTAAATGGTAATAAAAATTGATTTCGATAAGGTTACAATAATAAAAATAATGATAGATATAAATTATTCTAATAAAAATGATTATAAAACTATTTTAATTTTTGAATAAAAATATTTGTTTATCAACAAAGAAATTTAGTAATTTTGCTGCGATAAAAATTGGGACGATATGGGGCCACATAGTATTGTAATGGTAAAGCAGGTTCCTGACACTGCTAATATTTCGGGTCAGGTAATGAAAGAGGACGGAACAGTCAATAGGGCTAAGCTTCCGGCAATTTTTAATCATGAAGACAGAGTTGCTCTTGAACTTGCTTTGCAGATTAAGGATTCATACGGAGGAAAAGTTTCTGTCGTAACAATGGGTCCGCCGCGCGCATCTGATGTTCTAAGAGAATGTCTTTTCATGGGTGCCGATGAAGCGATTCTAATCAGCGATAGAAAATTTGCAGGCGCGGATACATTAGCAACTTCTTACGTTCTTTCCGAAGCAATAAAAAAAATCGGCAAGTATGATTTTGTTTTTGCAGGCAGGCAGGCAATTGACGGCGACACCGCGCAAGTTGGGCCGCAGACAGCAGAGAAGCTGAACATTCCTCAAATTACTTACGTTGAAGAAATTCTTGAAGTTTCAAATTCAAAAGTAAAAGTAAAACGAAAGATTGATGGCGGATTTGAAATTCTTGAAGCTGCGCTTCCTGTTTTGTTAACTGTACTTAAGGATGCGGCTTTCCCAAGGCCATATAAAGCTAAAAGAATTATGGCTTATAAAAACGCAAAGACATTAATGGAGCTGGAAAAAATAACTGAAGGAAACTCACTTATTTATATCGATCAATTAAAAGACGAGTATCAAACTAAAAAGCTTTATATACAAACCTTAACGATGGACGATCTTAAACTTGAAGAAGAAAGATGCGGTGTTCACGGCTCGCCGACAAAGGTTCACAAAATTGAATCCGTGGTTTTAGCCGGGGGCAATCACGAAATGATTGAGCCGAATAAAAACGGTGTTAGTCACTTAATAGAAAAATTATTAGAAGATCATATTTTAGGTTAAAACTTATGGGGATTATGAACAAAGATGTTTGGGTATTTATTGAACAACGCAACGGCAAGCCTGCCGATGTAAGCTTTGAGCTTTTATCTAAAGGAAGAAAGTTAGCGGAGAATTTAAACAGCAGTTTGAAAGCTGTTGTCATCGGTTCAAAAGTGAAATCACTTGCTGAAGAAACATTTAAGTTTGGAGCGATTGAAACATTTGTGGTAGATCATCCTGAACTTGAACATTTCCGCACTTTGCCTTACAGCCGAGTCTTAACCGAACTGGTTGAAAATTTTAGACCAAGAGTTTTGCTTTTTGGCGCAACCGTAATAGGAAGAGACCTTGCACCGCGAGTGGCTTCGCATACCAAAAGCGGATTAACAGCCGACTGCACCGACCTTCAAATCTCTACAGTAAAATATTTGAAGAAAGATTACGAAGATCTTCTTCTTCAAATCCGCCCGGCATTTGGCGGAAATATAATTGCAACAATTATTACTCCGGATGTTGAAACTCAAATGGCCACTGTGAGAGAAGGCGTAATGAGATTAGAACCGCTTCCAACTCCGGTTAATGGAAAGATTACTAACATTCCTTATCAGCTTAATGAAATTGATGAATTAATTAAAATAATTGAACAGCATCGCCAAGAGAACAAAGTTAATTTGAAAGCCGCCCCGATTATAGTTTCCGGCGGATATGGAATGGGAACAAGAGAAAATTTTAATCTCATTCATGAATTAGCTGCAACAATTGGTGGAGAAGTAGCAGGCTCAAGAGCCGCTGTAGATGCGGGCTTTGTTAGTGTTGATCGCCAGGTTGGACAAACCGGTGTTACTGTTCGTCCTAAGCTTTACATTGCTTGCGGAATCTCCGGGGCGATTCAGCATAGAGCCGGAATGAAAGAATCGAATAAAATTATTGCAATCA
>DAIEML010000206.1 GCA_027349615.1 Ignavibacteriales bacterium
CCGCCAACACTTCTTGGATCTTTTAAAAAAGGCTGCGCAATAGTTATAAGCTGTGCTTCACCAAGGCGATAAATTAAAAGGAAAGCTATAATTAGTATAATATTATCTCGCTTAAAGAAAAGTACAAAAGTTCTTAAGAAATTTTTTATGGGATTGTCAGTTTCAGTATTTGTAACAGGTTTATCTGATTTAGGATACGGAAGAATAAATTGGTGATAAATAAAAAACAGAAAAAATAATCCTGTTAAAATTAGAAAAACTGTTTGCCATGCTTGAGGTATACCTTTTGATTTTTCTAGTTCGCCAGCAATTATAACTAACACACCTTGAGCTGTAATAATTGCTATTCTATAAAATGTGCTTCTAATTCCCGTAAAGTATGCTTGCTGATGGACATCCAAACCAAGCATATAAAATCCGTCTGCAGCAATATCATGAGTTGCAGAGCTGAATGCCATCAAGAAAAAAAAGATAAGAGTATACAAAAGAAAATTAGAAGCCGGAATAGATAATGAAACTCCCAACAGTCCAATTCCCACAACAAATTGCATTATTATAATCCAAAATCTTTTTTTCTTTATCATGTCGATTATCGGGCTCCACAAAGGTTTGATAACCCATGGTAAATATAAAATGCCGGTATAAAAGCCAATCTCAGCATTTGAAATGCCAAGGCGTTTGTACATAATTACAGAGACCAACATTACCAAGGCATATGGTACTCCTTCGGCATAATAAAGTGAAGGAACCCAAGCCCACGGATTTCTAAATTCAGCTTTTTCTTTCGACATAAAATTTTCTTTCCATTAGAACTTAATATTATGAATAAATGAAATGTAATTGGCGACTTTGAATTGTTGAAGAATTATTTCTTCAAATAAAATTCTAGTTGCGAATTGATATTTTATATTATTACGAATTTTCAACTAAAAATTTTTGGTTTTTAAAATTTCTTTAGCCATTAAAACTGCACCGAATGTCGGGGAATTTTCTGATTCTTTCACTTTTACATTAGGTAATTTTAAAGCTATTTTCTTTCGCAATGTTTTTGAATAAATATTGTCGTGAGTTATTATTCCTCCTATAAAAGAAACGTTCATTTCCTGCTGATTTAATTTCTTTGCCATTGCTGAAAGATGAAATAAAAGTTCATCAGTTTCTTCATCAATTATTTTTAATGCGATTGCATCGCCTTGCTCAGCAGCTTGGATTACTAATGGCGCTGCCGAAGCGATGTCAAAATTATTTCTATAGATTTCATTAATTAATTTTTCGGAAGAATTAATTCCAAACTTTTCTTCTACAAGTTTTGAAATATTTGTCGGAATGCTGCGTCCGTCAAATTCTTTTGAAACTGCCGCTAATCCTTTTTTACCAATTACAAAACCGCTTCCTTCATCACCTAAAAATCTTCCGAAACCGCCGACGCGATGTATATTTCCTTCCGAATCTTTTCCAAATATTATTGAGCC
>DAIEML010000207.1 GCA_027349615.1 Ignavibacteriales bacterium
ATTTCTTTCTTAATATTGTATTAAAATGATTTCCTGTACAAAACTTACTCTACAAGCACTTATAAAGGGATATAGTCTTTTTTTATCAACTAATTTTATTTAGAAAGTTCAATAACGTTGTGTTAATGAATTCAGGATTTTCCATCGGAGTCATGTGGGCAGCACCAGGAACAACTACAAATTCCGAATTATTAATTTTTTCTGCCATACTTTTCATAGCGCTTGGTGGGGAAAGCTTATCCTCTTCGCCGCACATAACCAGAGTTGGAATTTTTATTCTATTTAAATATGCTGTAGTGTCGGTTCTTCCCTGCATTGCAAGCAAACAGCCCTTAATGCCAACAGGATCAAATGTCTTGGCTCTTTCCAAAGCTGCTTTGTATGCGGGAAGATTCTTAATAGAATTTTCCATAAAGCACGTTGGAACAAATCCGTTTACAAATTTCTGAATCCCTTCACTGTTTATCATTTTTATTCCCGCAGCACGCCGTAGTTTTGCTTCATTGTTATCTGCTTCGGCTTTAGTATCGCAAAGAATCAGCGCACTAAAATAATCTTCCATCCTTTCGACAGCTCTCAATGCAATGTACCCACCCATCGAAAGCCCGCAAAGGACCGGCTTATTGATTTTTAATTTATCTATGATATATTTAAGGTCGTCAACAAATAATTCCATTGTGAATTGACCATCACCGACTGGTGAACTACCGAGCCCGCGGCAATCATAAGTTATACAATAATAAAGGTTCTGTAAGGCGTTGACCTGCGGGGACCACATGTTACTATCATAGGGGAAGCCATGAACAAATAAAATAGGTTTACTCTTAGAATTGCCATGGCTAAATACGGATAAGCCGTTAATTAAAGTTTTCATTTTTGTTAAAATTAAATATGAATTATTCCACAAATAAAATTAAGGATTAAATTATGAAAAATAAATTACTTGTTTTAGTTGCAGCCTTTGCTCTAAGTACCGGATATGCTTTCGCAGCAAAGGATACTTTAAATGTCTGGATACCGTCAGCAATAACCGGATTAAATGTTAGCCAACTTGCCTTAAGTAACTGG
>DAIEML010000208.1 GCA_027349615.1 Ignavibacteriales bacterium
TGCGCCGACGACCATTGCCAAAGATATCAAGGTGTAACAAGAATTGTAAACGAAGCATCCGTGAATGCAATTTCCGAAACGCGGGGACTTGTGCTGACACACAACGATAAAATTTGCGATGCGCGTTATTCAAAATGCTGCGGCGGCGTTACCGAATCTTTTGAGAACGTCTGGGAGCCGGAGAAACACGAATACTTGTCCTCCGTGATAGATTATAAATTCGAACCCGAGGGAACAGAAATCGATTTGCAACAAGAAAAGTCATTCGAACATTGGGTTAGAAGCAATCCAAATTCTTTCTGCAACACTTCGGATAAAAAAATACTTTCACAAGTCTTGGTTGATTTCGATCAATCAACGAGCGACTTCTTCCGTTGGAAAGTTGAGTATTCACAAAACGAAATTTCCGACTTGATACGAAACAAAACCAAAATTGATTTTGGGCAAATCAAAAATCTTGTTCCGGTCGCAAGAGGTTTCTCCGGAAGAATCATCAGACTTAAAATTGTTGGGACAAACAAAACATTAATCATCGGCAAAGAACTGGCAATAAGGAAAGCGCTTTCCCCCACTCATTTGTACAGCTCCGCATTCATTGTAACAAAGGAAAATGTTGTTGATGACGTTCCGGGAAAATTTATTCTTAACGGAGCCGGATGGGGACATGGAGTTGGGCTTTGCCAAATCGGCGCCGCAGTGATGGGCGAGCTCGGCTACTCTTTTGATGAAATACTAACACACTATTTTCAAAAAACAAAAATTCAGAAAGTCTATTCATGAAAGTATTGCACAGCTGTCTTTCCAAAAGTTGGGGAGGAATGGAGATGTATTCCCTTAATACCGCGCGCACTCTGATCGATGCCGGTATTGATGTTGAGTTATTGTGTTCGCCAAATTCCAGACTTCACATTGAAGCGTTGAAACATAGAATAAAAGTTCATGCTTTTAATTTTGGAAAATATTTTACACCTGCCAGTCTTTATAGGTTGAATAAACTTATCCGTGAAAATAAATTTGATTTAATTCACGCAGAGT
>DAIEML010000209.1 GCA_027349615.1 Ignavibacteriales bacterium
GAATTAGGCGGTCCTAACAGTGTAATGAAAGGGATCTTTTCTGTGAACTCTGTAATCATAACAATTTAATACACTCTGCTTCGTTCTTTCTAATAGCAATTAAAGTACCCCTAACTGCGTAAGCGATCGGGTCACTGAATATTGATTTAGTTATTAATTCAATTTCCTGTCCAGGAGTGAAGCCCACTTCAAGGATTCTCCGGGCAGAAGGATGATTTTCATCTACTGAAACGATTATCCCTTTCTCTCCATTTTTTAGATCAGCCGCTGATTTCATATATGCATTCTACAAAAAATATTATTAAGATTTAGTCTACATAAAAATAGTAAGTTTAAAATTAATAATCAATTATTCTTGAATATGATTTTTGCATTTTTTTGTTGATAATTGTTAAAGAACAGTATTCTTGTTTTATGCTCTTTCAAAATCTTTTCATAAGCATTACAATACCTACTTTTCAAATAGTCTTACAAATATATCGTCTGGGAAATTCTCATCAGAATTTAGCTAAGTATTTTTCTCAGAGTTTTTTGTCATTTTAACGATCTTCTGTGGTTAGTTAGATAGATAATCGTTTGCTATCTCCCTTTTTGATTTCAATTTTATTTCATTAAAAATTATTTTAATATTAATCTTCGCCGAACTTGTTAGAATCTTTGTTTCTACAGTTAACTTTTTGTTAACTAAATAGATTGATTATATGAATATAATTTTATTTATTTTATTTTTCATCTTTTTGGTTCGTTATTTCTCGCCAATTTCTATAAATTTCATCCATTTTGAGCCGGTCGTGATAAAGCCTTGGCTCGGTGTAAGTTTTATAAAACTGATAATCTAAATGGGCGAGAATAGCTATTAAAATCACGAGTAAAATATTTGTAAGCATAAAATTAATTTAAGA
>DAIEML010000020.1 GCA_027349615.1 Ignavibacteriales bacterium
TATTCATTCCCGTATATTCTTCTTTTTTCTAGAAGTTTATTTCTAAATTCTTCATCTGTATCAACTGAATTAAAAATACCATCTACCAAAGCTTTAATATATAATCCTGAACCCCCAACAACAATTGGAGTCTTTTTTTTATCAAGTAAATTATAAATTGTTTTAAGTGCGTCATTCTCAAATTTGCTTACATTATAATTTTCGTGTGGTTCAAGCTTATTTATAAAATGATGTTTAATTCTATTTAATTCATCTTCACTTGGTTTTGCTGTACCAATGTTTAAATGTTTATAAATCTGCCTGCTGTCTGCCGAAATAATTTCAGTTTTTAATTTCTCTGCGAGCAGAATTCCAAGCTTAGTTTTACCCGAGCAAGTTGGCCCAACAATTATAATTACTTTTGATTCCAACCCTCTCTGCCTATTAGTGGAACAAAAGAAAATTCAGGAATATCTTCAATATTAAAATTATCACTTTCCAATTTAGTAATAATCTTTAGCATTTGAGACTGCTTATCACCAACCGGTATAACTAATTTTCCGCCAATTGCTAATTGTTTTTTTAATGAAACTGGTATCATTGGTGAACCTGCAGTAACAATTATTCCATCGTAAGGAGCGAATTCTTCCCAGCCGATAGTGCCGTCGCCGCATTTTGAATGAATTCTTAAACCTAATTCATCAAGAAGTTTTCGAGTTTTCAGATAAAGGTCCATATTCCGTTCAATACTGAAAACTTCCATTCCCATTTTTTCAAGAATTGCTGCTTGATATCCGGAACCGGTTCCAATTTCCAAGATTCTAGATTTTTTACGAAGTCTTAAAGCTTGAGTCATATATGCAACAGTATACGGTTGAGAAATTGTTTGTCCAAAACCAATTGGTAAAGCAATATCTTTGTAAGCATGATGCCTCATTGCTTTGGGAACAAATTTATGGCGTTCAACTTCACGCATTGCTTTTAGAACAAAGATGTCGGATATTCCTTTTTCCGACAGATTGTCTATTAATTCTTCTCTTTCTTTTTCGTAAGTAAGCACAAATATTTTATAATTTTTAATTGAACAAAGATATAATAAATTATTTAATTTTTTTAATTTTGTCATGCAAATGAAAGTAAGTATTTAAAGTTATTTTATACAAAAAGGAAATACCATATGTGGGGAATCATTAGCGGTGCTGCCATAATTGCTGGAATGAGAATTTGCGATGTTACTCTAGATACTATCAGAGTAATTAATGTTGTACAAGGTAAAAAATATTCTTCCGGTATAATAGGATTTTTTGAAGTTTTAATCTGGATATTTGCTATTAGATTTGTCTTCCAGCATCTTGATAATATTGCAAATCTTTTTGGATATGCTACTGGTTATGGACTTGGCAATATTCTTGGAGTTGCAATAGAACAAAAAATAGGTTTAGGCTATATTCAATTGAATATTATTTCACTTCATTATGCTGATAAAATTGCTAACGAATTAAGAAAATCTAAATTTGGTGTGACAATTCTTCCAGCCGAAGGCGGCTCTGGAGGAGTTTCTGTTATTGTTGTTCTTGCGCCTCGTAAAATGCAGCAGAAAGTTATTAAGATGATTGAATCTATTGATCAAAAAGCTTTCATTGCCGTTCAACCTTCAATTCCCTATAGAGGATTTATGCAAAGTGCAAGAAAATAAATTTTGAATTTAAATTAATATTTTCTTCCCTTTAGTTTCTGGAAATACCCAAATCCAAACTCCGGTTAAAATTGCAAACAAAGCAGCTAACGAAATTCCTCCGCTCAAACCGTAACTATCTGATATTATTACAATAATTATTGGAGTAAAAAATTGGATCCCTCTTGCGAGATTAAAAGCTGAGCCCATAGCAGTATTTCTAATTTTTGTTGGAAATAATTCAGTGAATAAAGGTCCGTATCCGCTGAACATTCCTGTTCCTAATCCAACCAAAAACATGAAGCTTAATATCAACGGAGGATACATTGAGACTGCATCCCAAAGAATAGTTATCATTACTAATCCAATAGCCATAATCACAGAATAAAAAGAGTAAGCAGGCCTGCGGCCAAATCTATCTGCAAAAAAACCAAATGTAAAATAACCAATTAAACCACCAGCTTGGGTAATCAAAACCCACTCAGCAGATTTTACTAATGTAAATTGTCTTTGCTGATTTAGATATGCCGGAAGCCAACTATAAGTAAACCAATATGCAGACATATCAAAAATGGCAAGGACTAAACATAGAATAAATAATTTTCTATACTCCTTTTTGAATAACATAAAAAATGTATTAACTTCTTTTTTCTTATAATAACTATTTTCATTTGAAGTAACTTCAGCGGCCAATTTTTTTCTTTGGATCCAAACATCTGATTCAGGTAAACTTTTTCTTGTAAATACAACTAGTAGTGCTGGTAAAATTGAAATAAAAAAACATGACCTCCATCCCAGATTCTGTTCGAGTATTCCTCCAATAATTGATGCAAGCACAATACCAAATGGCGCTCCAGTCTGCATGAATGCACCATACCTTCCTCTAACTTTTGCCGGAAATGTTTCTCCAACGTATGTTTGACCTGTTGCCCACTCACCTCCGACACCAAGTCCAGTAATTATTCTAAATAATAATAGGAACCAAATTGAAGTTGATAATCCGCAAAAAAAAGTTCCAATACTATACGTAAGGATTGTCCATTGAAGAACATTTTTTCGTCCAAATCGATCAGACAATATTCCGAAAACAACTCCTCCAATTGCAGTAGCAGCTAATGAAAATCCCAGAACCAGAGAAAGTTCAATTTTAGTAAGCTGCAATTCCTTACCAATTGGGATCAACAACCATGAAAAGAGCATGAGATCATAAAAATCAAATACCCATCCAGCCCAACTCATAAAAAGAATTTTATAATGAAGTTTTGATGGTTTTTCGAATTCGTTCAATAATTTGTTTTCCATAATATTCTTTAGTTGTGATTAGAAAATTCTTATTGAGATTCTATTTACTTCCCATCAACTCAGTGGTATGTTCCTATCTTTATCCCGAATTACTAACAGCTCAAATTCTATTATGAATAAATTTAAGAAAATATTGATTAAAAGGCACAATAATAAATTTTAAATATTGGAATTATAAAGAAAGGATAAAAGAATTTTTTGAGGCGCCGGTCGGATTCGAACCGACGAATAAAGGTTTTGCAGACCTTCGCCTTGAACCACTTGGCTACAGCGCCATCATTAATCTTTAAAAAACAAAATCCACTTTTCGTGGATCGTTGAGCGGGAAACGGGACTCGAACCCGCGACATCAACCTTGGCAAGGTTGCGCTCTACCAACTGAGCTATTCCCGCATTGCAAAATTTATCAAGAACATTATTTTAAGAACTTTTAGTGTTTTACAAACGTCTTAAAATTGCGGCTCAAATATAATAGGATTCATTTATCAATGCAACATTAAGTATCTTTTGAAATCAAATATTTAAGATAAATTTTGATTGCTGTTAAATAATATTATTAAATTTAATCTGTAATAATTTTAATATACATTTTATTATGCAATATTTTTTTAGTGTAATTATAGGATATTTTTTCGGCTCAATCCCTACAGCATATCTTGTTCTTCAAAAAATTCATGGTTTGGATATCACAAAAAATGGATCCGGAAATGTTGGAGCTATGAATTCTTATGAAGTAACAAATTCTAAAACTACAGGATTATTAGTTCTTTTTATTGATGCATTAAAAGGACTTTTAAGTGTATACATCATAATTTTAATCTTTCCAGGAAGTTTTTCTTTACCAGCTATTTCATTAATATTTGCAATCTTAAGTCATTGTTATAATCCATGGATAAATTTTAAAGGTGGCAGAGGTTTGGCTACTTCTTTTGGCGGTACAATTTTAATTTTTCCATTGCTTCCAATCGTTTGGATATTATTATGGATAGTATCTTATCTGATAAATAAAGAAATAATTTTATCTAATTTTATTTCCACTGCATTATCATTTATGCTGATTTTAATAACAAACAAATTAGTTTTAAGATATTCTTTTCCTCACGCCGATTCATTCTCAACTTTATTATTTTTCGTAACGGCTTTATTAATAATTATCTTCGTAAAACATATTGATCCTTTAAGTGAGTCTATTGGAAATTTAAAGAATAAGGAAAAAAGATGAACAAGAAAAGAATTAAATTTATTTTAATTGGAATTATATTTTTTTCAGGATCTGTTTTCATTCTAACTCAAACAAAAAATAAATCACCTTTATATTATGATTCAAGTAGTAGTCATTATTCTTTATCGTCATTTCAACGTGCACAAACTGATGACGACATAAATAATAGCAGAAAAACTGCAATAACAGAAACTGTAAAAAAAGTTAGTCCGGCAGTCGTAGGTATTAATGTAACAGAAATTCAACAATATAATAGCCCATTTAGTTCTTTTTTTAACGATCCATTTTTTAGACAATTTTTTGGAAACCAAGGTACATTTGATCAAAAAGTAAAAGAACTCGGGTCAGGTTTTATTATTTCTCCTGATGGTTATATTGTTACTAACGATCATGTTGCTGGAAATGCTTCTGAAATAACTGTTACATTAACAAATGGCAAAGATTATAAAGCAAAAATTATTGGAACCGATCACGCAACTGATATCTGTTTATTAAAAATTAATGATACAAATCTACCCTATGTTACGCTTGGTAATTCTGATGATGTTATGATTGGAGAATGGGTTATCGCTTTCGGAAATCCATTTGGACTTTTTAGTTTAAATGATAAACCGACAGTTACCGTTGGAGTGATAAGCTCTAGTGAAATGAATTTAGAACCACTAAACAACAGATATTACTTAAACATGCTTCAAACAGATGCAGCTATTAATGGAGGTAACAGCGGCGGACCTTTAGCAAATAGTTTAGGAGAAGTTATTGGTATGAATACTTTGATTTATACTGCTGGTGGAGTTCAAGGGAATATTGGTTTGGGTTTTGCAATTCCTATAAATAAAATAAAAAGAATTATTACTCAATTAAAAGAAAAAGGAAAAATTGATAGAGATTTTAATATCGGATTAAAGATACAATCAATTGATGAAGGTATTGCAAAATATTATAAACTTAAAAGTACTAGAGGAGTTATTGTTACCCAAGTTCTGCCAAATACTCCCGCACAAGATGCTGGACTTAAAGAAGGTGATATCATTTTACAAATTGATAATTATTTAGTAAACGATGAACAAACACTTATTGGTGTATTTCAACAGTTTACAACCGGACAAACAATTACGATAAAAATTTTACGTGATAATAAAATTATTACTAAACAAATGACTTTGGAGAAAACTTCATGATTGAAAGGTATACACTGCCCGAAATGGGAAAAATTTGGCAAGATGAATTTAAATTTAAAACATGGCTTAAAATTGAAATCCTTGCTTGTGAAGCTAGAAGTGAATTCGGCGAAATTCCAAAACAAGATGTTGAAGTCATTAAGCAAAAAGCAAACTTTGATGTAAAAAAAATATTGGAAATTGAAGAAACAACTAAACATGATGTAATTGCTTTCTTAACAAATGTAGCAGAGTATGTTGGCCCGGAATCTCGTCATATTCACTATGGAATGACTTCTTCAGATATTTTGGATACGACACTTTCCTTTCAAATGAAAGCTGCAGGCGAACTTTTGCTTAAAAGATTATTTGAACTTAAAAAAATATTGAAAGAAAGAGCCATCGAACATAAAAATACTTTATGTGTTGGAAGATCTCACGGCATTCATGCTGAACCGACAACAATGGGCTTAAAGTTTGCACTTTGGTATGAAGAAACAAAAAGAAATATTATTAGACTTCAAAACGCAATTAAAACAATAAGTGTCGGTCAAATTTCAGGCGCAGTTGGTACGTTTGAACATTTATCACCCAAAGTTGAAGAATATGTTTGCGAAAAAATGGGATTAACACCCGCACCAGTTTCTACGCAAATTATTCAGCGCGATCGCCATGCAGAGTTTTTAACTGCTCTTGCTTTAATCGCAGCTACACTTGAGAAAATTGCAGTCGAAATAAGACATTTACAAAGAACTGAAGTTTTAGAAGCTGAGGAATATTTTTCTAAAGGGCAAAAAGGTTCTTCTGCAATGCCGCATAAAAGAAATCCAATAATTAGTGAGAGAATTGCTGGATTGGCGAGAGTACTTAGAGCTAATGCTATGGCTTCAATTGAAGATGTCGCTCTCTGGCATGAAAGAGACATTTCACATTCATCGGTTGAAAGAATTGTTGTTCCGGATAGCTGCATTGGATTAGATTATATGTTAGATTTAGCAACCAAGTTGATCAAGAACTTATTAATCTATCCAGAAAATATGATTAAAAATTTAAATCTTACAAGAGGTTTAGTTTATTCTCAAACAGTTCTTTTGAAACTTGTAAATAAAGGAATTTCAAGAGAAGATGCATATAAATTTGTTCAAACATCTGCAATGAATGTTTGGGCTGATAAATCGAAAGATCTTTATCAAGAAATAAAAAATTCTTCTGAAGTTATGAAATATTTAACTGAGGAGGATCTAAAAGATATCTTTGAAAGTAAAAAAATGTTAAAAAATGTTGATTATATTTTTTCTAGAAGTGTAGAATTAGATTAATTAACAATAAATGGAACTAAATGCGGAAATTAGTTCCATAAAATTATAACTAAAATAATCGAGGTGGGTATGAAAAACATGATTTATTTCTTATTGTCGTTTTCGTTTCTTTTTTTTGTTTCAAATTCTTTTGCACAAAAAAAAGAAATGGATGATAAAGAATTGAAAGTTGGAATGTCAGCACCGGATTTCACACTTTCAGATGCTTTTGGAAATTGGTATAAACTTTCAAGTTATAAAGGGAAATCACCTGTAGTAGTTTATTTTTATCCTAAAGCTGGAACTCCTGGCTGCACAAAAGAGGCATGCGGAATTCGGGATACTTGGAATAAATTCAAGAAAAATAAAATTCAAGTGTTGGGAATTAGCGTTGATAACAAACGAGATATTGCAAAATTTGTAAAAGATTATAAACTGAACTTCCCTCTTCTTTCAGATGCAAATAAAAAAGTTTCTGAAAAATACGGAGTTTATAATGATAAAGGTTATGATAATAGAATAACTTTTATTGTAGATAAGCAAGGTAAGGTTAAAGATATTATTCACGTAAAAAATATTGAAGCACACGCTGAAGAAGTTTTTAACATAGCATATAAATTACTTTAATTTATTCTAAAATAGCGAGGTTTATTTATTTGAATAAACCTCGCTATTAATTTTATCTAACTGATCGAAGCTTAAATCCATTAAATCATATTTTTTCCAATCCTTAAAATCATAATGCCACCATTCGCTGTCTAAATTTATAAATCCATATTTTGCCATTACACCAATCAAAAGATCACGATTTTTTATTTCACTCGATGTCAAATTCAAATAATCGGAATGAGCTTTCTCAGAAAACGAATCGAAATCTGTTGGCATATCTAGGGGCTTTCCGGTTTTAAGCGAAATCAGTGTAAGATCAACTGCACATCCTCGATTATGCCTTGAACCAGTGTAAGCAGAAGCTGCATAAATTGTATCTTTCACTTTATTATAAAATTTTACTGTGGCAGAATATGGGCGATATCCATCAAAAATTTTTATTCCTAATCCGATTAAATTTAATTCATGTTGAACTTTTTTTAATGCAATTGCTGCCGGCAGTCTTAAAAATGCTCTAGCTGAATTATAAACTGGTTCGCCCAAAAAATTTTTTTTTGTAGAATATCTAATGTCCAATTTTATATAAGGAATAATTTTTTGTAAATCTACTAAAATATTGCTGCTATCCTTCAAAGTTAAATCATGGTACATTTTAGGATTATCAATTACGAATAATCCATATTTATTTTTCTTTAATTCTTGTCCATAAACAATTACAGTAAGAAATAAGATTGCCATAATTTTAAGATTATATGAAATTTTCATTTGCCTACAATTCAAATTAATTTAAAAAAGGGGGAACAAAATGATTTTTATTACATCTAATTATTTTAGATATTTCCAAGTGAATAAAAATTCCTTTGGGCTAACTTAATAATTTATTTAGAACATTTTATTTACCAATTAAGCTATAATTAAATTAGCTATAGTTTTTCATTAAAAAAAATTAATAGATGACACAACATACGAGAGACATTATGAAGAAAATTTTCGTATTAGTCTTAATAATAATTGCGGCTAATATATTTCTTGCTCGTACTTTAAAGTACAAGAACTTTTTATTTGACACTCCTGATACTTCGGCTACACTTCATCCTCTAAAATATATGTCCACTGAAGATGAAATGATAACAACTATTCTTCAGAGATATCATTATAGAAAATTTAAATTGGATGATTCATTATCGAATGTAATTTTCAATCGTTATTTAAAATCGCTGGATAATAATAAAAGTTATTTTTACGCCAGCGATATAGCAAACTTTGATCAATATCGATATCAAATGGATAATGATATTAAAGATGGCGATTTAAAACCTCCATTTAAGATTTTTAATGTATTTAAAGAAAGAATAATTGAAAGATTAAATTATTCAGAAAAATTATTGGATAAAGGATTTGATTTCACGAAGAATGAAAATTTTCTAATTAATCGAGAAGATAATGCATGGCCTAAAGACACAATTGAAATGAATGACCTTTGGAGAAAAAAAGTTAAGAACGATGCATTGAGTTTGATTTTAACAGGAAAAAAATGGGATGATATTAAAACAATACTTGCCAAGCGTTATGAAAATTTAAGAAAATCAATAATGCAGTACACCGATGAAGATGTTTTTCAATTATTTGAAAATTCTTTCACGGAATCACTTGATCCACATACTAATTATATGTCTCCAATAACTTCTGATAATTTTAAAATTGATATGAGTAGAACTTTAACTGGTATTGGAGCTCAATTACAAACTGAAGATGAGTACACAAAAGTTGCAGATATTATTGCCGGCGGCCCAGCTTTTAAGAGTAAGCTTTTACATAAAGGCGATAAAATCGTTGGAGTTGCTCAAGGAAAATCCGGAGAATTTGTCGATGTAATCGGATGGAGAATAACTGATGTTGTTCAATTAATTAGAGGACCTAAAGGCAGCATAGTTAGATTGCAAATAATTCCTGCTACTGAAAGTGCCGGTTCTCCACCAAAAGAAATTACTTTAGTAAGAGACGAAATTAAACTAGAAGAACAATCTGCTAAGGATAAAATTTTAAATATCAATAATGATAATAAAAATTATAAACTTGGTGTAATTACAATCCCAGCCTTCTACAGTGATTTTGAAGCTGAACAACGCGGAGAGAAAGATTATAAAAGCACTACACGAGATGTAAAAAAATTATTGGATGATCTTAAAAAAGAAAAAGTTCAAGGTGTAATAATAGATTTAAGAAATAATGGCGGCGGTTCACTTGAAGAAGCTATTAAATTAACCGGATTATTTATTAAAAATGGACCCGTTGTACAAATAAAAAGTTCTGATGGAAGCATTAGAGTTGAAGATGATCCTGACAGTTCGATTGACTATAGTGGACCACTTTTTATTCTTGTTAATAGATTCAGCGCTTCCGCATCAGAAATTTTTTCCGCTGCAATTCAAGATTACGGAAGAGGTTTAATAATTGGAGAAGAAACTTATGGCAAAGGTACGGTTCAAAATCTAATTGATCTTAATAGAATTATGCCGAACTCAGGTCAAAAGCTAGGACAAATAAAATTAACGATCGCAAAATTCTATCGAATTAATGGAGAAAGCACTCAACATCTTGGTGTAATGCCAGATATTCAATTCCCTTCCGCTATTGATCCAAAAGAATTTGGAGAAAGTTCAGAGCCAAGTTCATTGCCTTGGGATCAAATAAAATCTACTGAGTTTACTCCTTTCGGAAATGTTAAAAAATATGTTCCGGAATTATTAAAGGAACATCAAGATAGAATAAAATCTAATGATGCAGAATGGAACTCTTACATTGATGAAGTGAACGAATATAAAGATACTCATGATAAAAAGTATATTTCATTAAACGAAGTAATTAGGAAAAAAGAATACGATGATCAAGAGCAAAGAAGATTTGAAAGAGAAAATGAATTAAGAAAAAGCTTAGGATTAAAATTACTTAAAAAAGGAGAACTGCCACCAACTGATGAAGATCAGAAAAATGACCCGGAACTTGATGAAACCGGACATATTATGGCAGATTATATTTCAATAATTGGATAAATAATTTTAATATTAGATAGGAAGAAGGTCAAGTTAATCTTGACCTTTTTTTATATCGATAAATAATCCAGCAATTTTCTTTTTGCTATTGGAAAAATTGTTTCATCAAAAGGAAAATCAAGTTCAGTATTACACAGATAGGTTGCAACATTTGGCTTTTCATTATATTTTTTAATCAATTCAAGTTTTACAAATTCTTCGGCACCAGAAAAATTTAATGGTTTTGAATTTTGAATAAAATGTGTTTTCAATGAGTGAAAAGGTCTTGCATCAGAGGAATAAATTGAGTTTTCAAATCGAAAAATTTTCAATATATTGTTCGAATGATCCGGTACTAAAAGATAACCTTCATTTTTAAAAACTGGCCTCACTCCCACTTCAATTATTTCCATATTATCTTCAACGAAATTATATAGAATATAAGCTTCATCAATAAGATTTTTAATTAATGGAATTGTCCAATTTATTAAATCAAATAAGTAATCCTTTTGAATATTTTGTTGGTCGACAATTTCTATGAATATATTTTTATCCTTGGATTTTCCTTTAATGCCTTTCGGCAATGGAATATTAAAATTACCTTTTCTATCTGAAACTTCTTCCAATTGAGATGAAAGATATACTAGCTCTGAAAGTGAAGGATAGAGTTTGTTTAAATTAAACTCTAACCGGAATTCTTTTAGTCCAGATAAAATTCTATACTGATTTTTTTCTATATCAGTTTCTTTTGATATAAATGAATCTAAGTTTAATGATTTCAATTTTTATCTCACGTCAGCTAGATTTTTAAAAACAAAATTTATACCATATGAATATCGCATATTTTTGTAAATAGAACAATCTGTTAAATATATTTTTAGTCTAAAATGAGATATATAAATATCAGATTGGGATTGATTAGATCATTTAGAGGTATGAAAATTATGGATTTTGCGCCAGTTTATTTTCAAAGCTCCTTTTATTTATAAAGGAGCCTTGAAGTAAAAAATTAAATATCAAACTTAATCCCTTGTGCTAAAGGAAGTTCACTTCCATAATTTATAGTATTTGTTTGTCTTCTCATATAAGTTTTCCAAGCATCTGAACCGGATTCTCTTCCACCACCTGTTTCTTTTTCTCCGCCAAATGCGCCGCCAATTTCCGCTCCTGAAGTTCCAATATTTACATTCGCTATTCCGCAATCTGAACCTTCCACAGATAAAAACATTTCAGCTTCTTTAAGATTATCTGTAAAAATTGAGGATGATAGTCCTTGAACAACTCCATTATGAAGTTCAATTGCATTTGTAATGTCACCTGAATATTTAATTAAATATAAAATTGGCGCAAAAGTTTCTTCTTGAACAATCTCATAGTGATTTTCTACTTCAGCAATTGCTGGATTAACGTAACAGCCTGATTCATATCCTTTGCCTTCTAAAACTTCTCCTCCAAATATTATTTTACCACCTTCTTTTTTTACTTTGTTGAGAGCATTAGAAAACATTTCAACGGCACTCTTATCAATCAATGGGCCAACATGATTATTTTCATTTAGCGGATCTCCAATTTTTAATCCTTTATATGCTTTAATAATTGAATCTTTAACTTTATTATAGATTGATTCATGAATAATAAGTCTTCTCGTCGTTGTACATCTTTGTCCACATGTTCCTACTGCACCAAATACAATTGCGGGAAGAGCTAACTTTAAATCTGCATTTGGTGTAATAATAATAGCATTGTTTCCACCTAATTCTAAAATCGCTTTTCCAAATCTTTTGGAAATTAATTCACCAGCATGTCGACCAACTTTAGTAGAACCAGTTAAAGAAATTAATGGAATTCTTTTATCTGTTAATAATTTTTCTCCAACTGTTGCTCCCTTTCCAATTATTAATGAAAAAATACCTTCTGGTAAATTGTTTTCTTTAATAACTTGAGCAATAATTTTCTGAGTTGCAATTGCTGATAGCGGAACTTTTGAAGAAGGTTTCCAAATATTTACATCTCCACAAACAGCTGCTATCATTGCATTCCATGAAAATACGGCAACAGGAAAATTAAAAGCTGAAATTGTTCCTACAATTCCTAATGGATGGTACTGATCATACATTCTATGATTTGTTCTTTCAGAAGCCATTGTAAAACCATATAATTGTCTTGATTGACCAACTGCAAAATCGCATATATCAATCATTTCCTGTACTTCACCTAAGCCTTCTTGAAGAGATTTTCCCATTTCATATGATACTAATCTTCCGAGAAATGGTTTATATTCTCTAAGTTTAATTCCAATTTGTCTAACAATTTCACCTCTCTTAGGAGCTGGTACTTTTCTCCAGACTTTAAAAGCTACTTCAGCAATTTTAATAACGTTATCATAATCAGTTTCCGAAGCTTGAAAAACTGATGCAATATACTCTCCATTAGTTGGAGAGTATATTTTCAATTCGCCTTGATCTTTTGATTCAATCCAATTTAATCCAGTACTTGCTCCAAAATTTTCCTTTTGGATTCCTAACTTTTGAAGAAATTCCATATTTTCTCCTTTAATTCATTTTTAATTTATTAATTATTGATTGTATATTTATTTTACTCATTTTATTTTCAATATCGATTTGAATATCAGCAAAAAGATCTAAAAAATAATTATTCAATTTTGCTGATTCTTTTAATTTCTCATCTGTTAATTTTGATATATGTAAATGAAACGCTTTTCTATCCTCAATTGCGCAGTAAATTTCCTGAAGATTTAAATTCTTAGGTTTTTTAATAAGAATAAAGCCACCAGACATACCATAAGTGCTTTCAACAATTTTATTTTTAACCAGCATAGATAAAATTTTTCTAAGTTTTGATGCATTAATTCCGGTGTAATCAGAAATTTGGACACTTGTTTTAGGAACTGGATATGAATTTGCTAGAAAACAAATTGCTTTTACGGCTGTCGATAATTTCGTTGATGCTGACATAATAATATAAATTGTTACAGTAAGTGTAACTAATTATAATTTTAAAATCAATTTTTATCACTTTAATTCTTAATTCATTATTTGAATCTTCAACAAGAAAAATGTAATTTAGTACAGGAAAATATTTTATTGTTATGTTACATTTCAAAAATTTCAAACAGGAAACTGGCTTCAAACAGTTAAGAAGCTATTTCGTTTCGCGCTTTGAGAATGTTTTTTAATTCTCTCCTCTTTTTCTATTCATTTATTAAAAATTACAAATAATTAATTATCATTTTTATATCTAATATTTTTTCAAGAGGAGAAGATATGAACAAAGAAAATTTAAAATCTCATGAAGATGTTATATCTGATCATTCAAATATAACTCCTAATAAAGTACATGAAACTATTAGTAAATTCATGTTGGCTGATGGATTTGAATTCGTGCTTGATGTAGAAAAAAGCCGAGGGACGAGAATAGTTGATTCCAAGACTGGCGATGTTTACTTAGACTTCTTTACATTTTTTGCTTCATCTGCCTTGGGAATGAATCATCCGCGTTTGTTAGATGAAAATGTTAAAAATGAATTAACTCTTGCTGCAATAAACAAACCGTCTAATTCAGATATTTATACAACTCAAATGGCAGAATTTGTTGATACGTTTTCAAGAGTTGCAAAACCAGATTATATGAAATATTTATTTTTTATATCTGGCGGTGCGCTTGCTGTTGAGAATGGATTAAAAGTTGCTTTTGATTGGAAAGTTCAAAAAAACTTTTTAAAAGGTTATAAAGAAGAAAAAGGACATCAAGTAATTCATTTTAAACAAGCATTTCATGGGCGAAGCGGTTATACAATGTCGCTTACAAATACTGATCCTAATAAAATAAAATATTTCCCAAAATTTAACTGGCCAAGAATTACAAACCCGAAAATCAAATTTCCAATAGAAGATAATTTACAAGAGATTATTGAACTTGAAAATCGAGCTTTTGAAGAAATTAATTTAGCAATTAAAAATAATCCGGATGATATTGCCGTAATTATTATTGAACCAGTACAAGGTGAAGGCGGTGATAATTTTTTCAGAAAAGAATTTTTTGAAAAGCTTAGAAATATTTCCGATGAGAACGAAATATTATTGATGTTTGATGAAGTTCAATGCGGATTTGGATTAACCGGAAAGTTTTGGGCATCTGATTATTATGTAAAACCAGATATTATTGCTTTTGGAAAAAAAGCTCAAGTTTGCGGCATAATGGTTTCTGATAGAATTGATGATGTGCATGAAAATTGTTTTCATAAATCTAGCCGAATAAACTCTACTTGGGGTGCTAACTTTACTGACATGGTTAGATCAAAATATATCATGGAAATTATAGAAGAAGAAAACCTTGTTGAAAACTCAAGAGTTCAAGGAGAATATTTATTGAGGAATTTGAAAAATCTGCAAAAAGATTTTCCACATTTAATAAGTAATTCCAGAGGTTTGGGACTTATGTGTTCGTTTGATTTACCAAATGCATCTCTGAGAAATGATTTTAAAGAAAAATGTTTAAAAGAAAAATTGATTATTCTTGGTTGCGGAGAAAAATCTATTCGCTTTAGACCACCTCTAAATGTTACTAAAGATGAAATTGACGAAGGCTTGCAAAAAATTAAAAAAGTATTATTTTTACTCTCGTCAAATAATTAAATTTATTTACTACTTGCATGATGCGGCTCCGATTTGGAGCCGTTATCATTTTAAATATTTCAGTTAAATGAGCAATAAACTTTATATAGTCAGCACTCCAATTGGTAATTTAAAAGATATTACTTTTCGTGCAATAGAAACATTAAAAGACGTTGATTTTATTGCATGCGAGGATACTAGAGTTTCATCTATATTGCTTAAGCATTATGACATATTCAAAGAATTAATTTCAATCAATGCAGCAAATGAAAACAGCAAAATTGAACTAATCTTAAATAGAATTAATTCCGGTAAATCTTGTGCATTAATTTCCGATGCTGGTACACCAGGAATTTCTGATCCGGGAGTACGATTAATTTCTGCTGCAATTAAATCAGGAATTGATATAATTCCAATTCCTGGTGTAACAGCAGCAATAACTGCTCTTACAATTAGCGGCTTACCTTCAGATTCATTTTTGTTTGAAGGATTTTTACCTCAAAAAAAAGGAAGACAAAAAAAAATACAATCTTTTATCGAAGAAGAACGAACAATAATTTTTTATGAATCAACTTATCGAATTGAAAAATTGATTAAAGAATTATCTGAGTATATGCCAAATAGATTTATTGTCGTTTGTCGTGAACTAACAAAAAAATTCGAGGAAGTTTGGAGAGGAACCCCATTATATTTATTGAATTCAATGAAAGATAAAACTATTAAAGGCGAATTTGTAATTGTAATGTCACCCAAAAGTTGGATTGTTAAAGAATAAATTAAATTTAAACTTATTCCTCATCTTCATAAACAATTAAACTTTTTACATCATATCCTTTTAATTTTTCTCTTCCATTTAGAAATGATAACTCAATTATAAATGAAGTTTGGATTACTTCCCCGCCAAGTTTTTCAATTAAATTAGCCGCAGCTTTTGCTGTCCCACCAGTGGCTAAGAGGTCATCATGAAGTAAAATCCTTTCGCCAAGTGAAATTGCATCTTTATGAATCTCAATAGTGTCATTGCCATATTCTAGAGCATAAGTTTCACTTTCTTTTTCAGCTGGCAATTTTCCGGGTTTACGAATTGGAACAAATCCGGCATTTAATTTTTCAGCGAGTAATGCACCGAAAATAAATCCGCGTGATTCAATTCCAACAACTTTTGAAATGTTTAACTCTTTTGAAAATTCATAAAGTTGATTGAGTGCAGCTTTGATGGCAATTGGTTCTTTCAATAATGTGGTAATATCCCTAAACATAATTCCTTTTTTGGGAAAATCTTTTATACTACGAATATACTTCGTTAAATCTTTCTCCATTTCGTTCCTCTATTTGTTAAGAAATTTCTTTATTCCATATTGGAAATCATCTGTTGATCTGCTTATTGTGTTGAGTTTAACACAATAATTCACTGCCTCTTCAACTTGCATGTTACTGATTGAATGAATCATTTCTTTAGTTAATAAAATACTTCCAGAAGAATTTTGGATTAATTTTTCAGCCAGT
>DAIEML010000210.1 GCA_027349615.1 Ignavibacteriales bacterium
TGTCTTTATCAATCGTAATTCCGATCTGTCCGGAGTTAGTATATTTAATTGCGTTATCAATCAGGTTTACGAAAATTTGCGTGACGCTGTATTGATCTCCATACACTTTTGCAGTTTTCAGTTTTGATTGAATGATCAGATCGAGTCCTTTTCTTCTGGCGGTAAACTCGTACTCTCTTTGTATTACATTGAACACTTCTTCGACCAAATCAAAATTTTTCCAAGTGGGCTCGTACGTTCCCAGTTGCATTTCGGACATATTTAAAATTAAATCTATGGTTCTAATCACACGCTTGATCGAAGTATCAATTGCAAAAAAACTTTCCTCCAGCACAGGAGTAAGTTTATTTTTCAGTTCGTCTTTAATAAAATTTGTAAAACTCAATGTGACATTCAGAGGGGATCTAATTTCGTGAGACATTTGAGCTAAAAACTCACTTTTCAATTGGGTTGATCTTTCAGCTTCATCGCGTGCCTTTAAAACCTCCATCAGCATTTTGTTCTTCTCGGTAACATTGTTTATAAAACCGTAAAAGATTCCGCCGCCATCCGGACTGTAAGCAACGCTGGTTTCAATCGATAAAACAGTGCCGTTCTTGGCTAAAAGTTTTGACTCAAATTTTTGCGGACCGAATTTCATGATCTGTTCCGCGCGCTCTTTTATGTTTTGAGTTGTCTCTAAAAAATCCAAGTCATTTATTTTCATTTGAAAAAGTTCGGACCGGGTGTATCCGGTTAACTGACAAAGTGAATCGTTAACCTCTAGAAATGTTCCCCCAACATTTGAAATAAAAAATCCGTTCATCGTAGTTTCGATGATAGT
>DAIEML010000211.1 GCA_027349615.1 Ignavibacteriales bacterium
TTACATGTAACCGCACCGGCAAGTAGAAATCCAAGCCACGGGAAAAGCGGAAAGTAAGAGCCGTTCATCGTATTAAAATAATTTGCCAAAGCAACAGGCATGAATCCGGCAAAATTAATTTTCCAAAAAAGCGGAGTTAAAACGACAACCACAACTGTCAAAGTCAGAAGAACATAATTGTAAATCTTTTCTTTCTCGATGATCAATTTTAGTAAAACCAAAAGCAGCAGACCAAAGCCAATGCATTGGAGGATGTCAACATTGTAAAATTTGATAACCACATCTCTGGCGTAAAAATTCATCAATCTTCTCAGTGAAAGAATGGGAAGATGAAGGGAATATCCCGCAAGAATAATTAAACCTATCCTTCCGATTTTTTTCCAGAAGGCATAATTAAACTTACGCAGCTCATCGGATTTACCGCGTGTTGAGATGGCGAATGCGAATCCTGAAATAAAAAGGAATGAAGGCGCTACAAGACCATTGATAAAATTTAAGATTGTAAACCATGCCGTTTCTTTTAGGGCAGGCATCAGCATAACGTTGAAGATATGGACCTCGATCATAACAAGCAGCGCCCAGCCGCGCAAGAGGTCTACAAATATGAAACGGACTTTCTCTCTCAATTAAAATTCTTATAAATCGGTACGAAAATTAATTGATTTTAGGCGCTTCTCAAAAGCTTTAGCCTTGAAAATTTTTTCTACTTAATATAATAACGCATTATCGGTCTGGATTTAGATCTTCTTGCTGCTTCCTTAAACCCTGTTT
>DAIEML010000212.1 GCA_027349615.1 Ignavibacteriales bacterium
ATTCTGCCCCAACTTAAATCCGTAATGTGAATAAGACCGTCAACGCCGCCGAGATCGATGAACACGCCGAAGTCGGTGATTGCTTTAACCGTTCCTTCCAGAATCTGTCCCTTCTCAAGCTTATCAAGGATTTCTTTACGCTGATCGGAAATAGTTTCCTCAATAAGAACTTTGTGGGATACAACAATATTTTCAGTCGGAATATTAACCTTTACGATTTTGAAATCCATCGTTTGACCGACGAACGCATCAAAATCTCTAACAGGGCGAATATCAATCTGCGAACCGGGTAAGAATGCTTCGATACCCATTAAGTCAACAACCATTCCGCCTTTAATTCGTTTAAGAATTTTTCCAGGAAGAACTTTTTCATTTTCAAAAGCATCCATAACTCTTCCCCAAATCTTGAGAAAGTCGGCTCTCTTTTTCGACAAGACCAAATTTCCGTCTTCGTCTTCAACACTTTCAATAACGACATCAACCTTTTCACCGATCTTAATTTCTTCGGTAGAATTGAATTCCGCTTTTGAAATTGTACCGTCTGATTTGAATCCAACATCGACAACGACGTTATCGGCATTAACTCCAACGATTGTACCTTGAAGAATTTCGCCTTCTTTAATATCGCGAAATGATTCCGAATACAGTTTGGAAAGCTCATGTATTTCTTCTGAAGAGTATTCATCAGCATTGATGAGTCTTTCTTTTTTTACTTTAGACACTTTTTTAACAGCGTCTTTTTCTTGTTCAA
>DAIEML010000213.1 GCA_027349615.1 Ignavibacteriales bacterium
ATCATGGAATGAGAAATTGTTTTTTAAGTTTCAGGAGACAGAGTGTTCAACAATTTAGAAATGTTTATAATCCTGTTCAATCTTTTTACAATAGGTATCAAAAGAAAAATCAAAACAAAAATTTTGTTATGAAAAAGAAAAACTAAAAATCAAGTAATACTATTTTGCCGTTAGTTAATCATGTTCCTACTTTTAAAAATATTCAAAAACCAAAAATAAAATAGGTTTGGATACCTAAGACAGTCTTTGATACTCTAACCTATTCATTGGCACCCAAATTTGTTTGGGTACCAAAACTTTGTGTAATTTTTTCATTACAGGTATGTCTTGCAGTTAAAAATAGAAGATGGTTTCTGAACAGTGACGGTTTAAGGCACATGACTGGAGACAAAGAAAAATTCTCCAAATTGTAAGTCAAAAACAATGGAAAGGTAATTTTTGATGGAAAGAGAAAGGTAAGATCATTGGATAAGGGAAGGTAAGTGAAGACCCTTCCTGTTCTGTTGATGATGTATTGTTGATTGAAGGGCTTAATTATAATCTTCTCAGTATAAGTCAACTGTGTGATAAAGGTCTTAGAGTCATCTTTGAATTCAATAAATATAAAGTTGTTGATATTTAGAAAATTAAAGTTAAACTTGAAGGTCAAAGAATCAATGATGTTTATGTAATTGATCTGAATTCTTCAAGAAATGAAAACATTTGTCTTATGGCAAACAAAAACA
>DAIEML010000214.1 GCA_027349615.1 Ignavibacteriales bacterium
GACTGAGTTTGACGGAATAATTATCCAAAATCACCGGTGAAATTTGAATTGGCTTCGGAGAGAAAGGCAAGGTCACTTCGAACGGGGGAATGTTGCTTAACCGCATGTAGCTTGCGGATAAACCAATTTGCGGCAGCAACTGTGAATTAGCCGCCGTAACTTGTGCAGAAGCTCCAGCCAATTTCGATTGTGAAATCTTTAGGTCTTTGCTGTTCTTCATTCCAATTTCCAAACTTTCCTTTAAAGTAAGTTTTTGAGTTTGCGCCGATATGCCCGCCGTCATCAACAAAACAATTACAAATATTTTTTTCATTTTAATTTCTCTTCAATTTTTTTTGATTAAGAAGTTGCCGATTCGCCGATTAAATGGATAAAAACATTTTCAAGCGAAGTTGGAATTATTCTCTGATCCACCATTTGAACGCCGTTCTCAATGAGCAGTTTCTCGATTGCACCGAAATCCTCTTTATAATTATCAACCGCCACATTCAGCCGGTCACCAAACATTTGAACTTCGTAACCGCTCTTTTCTTTTAGAAGTTTATAAGCCGAGATAATTGGCGAACAAACTATTTCAACAATTGATTTGTTGATGGAAGATTTAATGTTCTTGGGCGTGTCAAAACTTAGGACCTCGCCATTATTCAAAAGTGCAACGCGGTTGCACCGCTCGGCTTCATCCAGGTATGGTGTTGACATAAAAATTGTTACTCC
>DAIEML010000215.1 GCA_027349615.1 Ignavibacteriales bacterium
AGGTTGTTGGTTAAATTAAATGTAGCTTGTAATTTTACACGCAGCGGAATTTTACCTTTCCAAACCATCGGGAGTAATTTCATTCCTGTTTCAATTGCGCCTTTAGTCCATCTGAACTGCTGTGCTTTCAACGCGTTCATTTCTGTAGGAAGTTCTGCCGGAGTTGTAAAGTCTCGGAGATACACAAATTTCCATCCTCTAAGCTGTGCGCGGTAGCTTAAATCCAAATCCTCTGTTAATGTATCTGCGTGCCAGTTGCCGGCATCCTCAATACATTCTTTAAGCCATACGCCGCCCGTTCCGTTAAATTGAATAAAGAATCCCGACTTGTTTCTCACTGTCTGTTCAATTACAAAATGCCCGTCGAGAGCGAGTGCTTGAATTTTTGTGAGAATCGAAAAATCTTCATTCATATGTTCCCAGCGGGTTTGAACCATGCCGATATTCTCGTTGGAAAAATATTTCAAAGTGCTGCGGAGAAAATCTTTTTTAGGAATAAAGTCTGCGTCAAAAATTGCAACATATTTTCCTTTTGCCGATTTCAAACCTTCTTTAAGCGCGCCGGCTTTAAATCCATCACGGTTGGTTCTGTGTATATGCTGAATATCAAAACCTAATTCTTGCTTTTGTTTTACAATTTTTGCCGTGAGATCAACAGTCTCGTCGGTTGAATCATCCAGCACTTGAATTTCCA
>DAIEML010000216.1 GCA_027349615.1 Ignavibacteriales bacterium
TAATGATGGGGATAGTTGGGAAAATTTAACTAATGGAATTACAACTAATGAGATCTCACAATTGTCAATAAGTTCCGATGGTATACTATTTACTTCCGGTGCAGGCAATCAAGCAATATTTAAAAGTACAGATAGTGGAAACACATGGACGCAATTCAATCAAGGATTACCAAATCCAGCAGACGTTGGACCTATTGGAACTACAATTGAATATGCTTTTGGATATAAAATCAAGTTTGTGTTTGCAGCAGTTAATAATAAAATATATAAATACTATGACCAAACAACAACCAATATTAAATCTGAAGATGAGATTGCATATGAATTTCAACTTTCTCAAAATTATCCTAACCCATTTAATCCAACTACAACAATATCATTTTTAATTCCGCGTACAGAATTTGTTAGCTTAAAAGTTTACGATCTACTTGGAAGGGAAGTAGCAACACTCGTAAATGAAGAAAAGCTCCCCGGTCATTACGAAGTAGAATTTAATGGAATGAATCTCCCAAGCGGAGTTTATTTCTATCGTTTACAAGCCGGAAATTTTTCTCAAACTAAGAAGTTGTTACTGCTAAAATGAAATTGGAGAATAAGTATGGATTTCCAAAATAACTCCCGCTTTAAAACACTTTTGTCTCTTGGCAAAACAATTTCAATCATTGGATGGGTAATTGTTGGTTTTGC
>DAIEML010000217.1 GCA_027349615.1 Ignavibacteriales bacterium
TCACGCAATTAAATTTCAACCTTTAGTGAAAAATAATATTAACCAGCCTCTGTCAGACTAATTGGTAGAGGTCAAAATGAGTTAAAGATTGTCAGTAAATAATCGGACGGTTTTTACAAGAATAAATTTATTAGATAATTTTATAAAATATATTACCTTTGTAAAAAAGAAATTTATTTTTTAATGCGGAAGACAATATCTCTTACATTTTTCTTAGGCTTATTTTTTTCTATTGCAGCTTATGCGCAGCAGCAGAAGGGATATGAATTATTAGCAATAAATTTTAAAGGCAACAATTCTTTTTCATCTGAAAAACTAAGGGAAATTATTGTCAGCAAACAATCGCCAAACTGGTACTGGAAATTTCTAAACTCTTTTACAAGCTTTGGGAAAGGACCTGAGTTTTTTGATTCTGCCTCGATTCCTCTCGATCTTATTTCACTTAAGGATTTTTATACTGCCAATGGATATTTCAAAGCTAAATTTTCTTATTCATATAAAATTGATACTGCGAAAATAACAGCTGTGCTAAATTATGATATTGCCGAAGGACCCGAGTTTACTTACGGCAACTTTACTTTTATAGGACTTAAAAGAGTTCGGCAAGAAATTGTGAACGAGATTTACGGCAAAATAAATTTTGATCCGCACACGCGCTATTCGGAAGAAAATGTTCATGCTAAT
>DAIEML010000218.1 GCA_027349615.1 Ignavibacteriales bacterium
CTTCTTCTCCGCCGGAAACTCCGGTTCCGATAAACAGAAATCCTTTGTCCTCCAAATATTTTGTTCGTCTTATCGAATCAGGGTAATGTGAATTGCCGCCGTCAATAATTATGTCGCCTTTATCCAAATGTGGAATTAGAAGTTCGATAAAATCATCAACTGCTTGTCCAGCTTTAACCATTAACATTATTTTTCTTGGCGATTTCAGACTTGCAATTAGTTCTTCTATTGAGTGCGTTCCAATTATGTTCTTTCCTTTGCCTCGTCCGTTTACAAAGTGATCGACCTTATCAACCGTTCTATTAAATACTGCTACGGTAAACCCATGACTTTCCATATTCAAAACTAAATTCTCACCCATCACGGCAAGACCGACTAATCCAATATCAGCTTTGCCAGAAAAATTACTGTTGCTCATTTGTTTTTCCTTTCATTATTGTAAAATCTTTCTTTGCCTGCCCATAAACCAAGGGCGGGGTTAGATATATAAAATATTTCTTCTCCATCTGGCATGATGTTGATGCCATCCTTTAATTTTTCGGGATTATATTTATCAATCATCTTGTTGAGATTTGCGTACGAAAAGTTAACACTCTCTATTTCTTCTTGAGTTAAATGTCCCGGGCAGTATGTAATGGTAAATCGATTTTCCGAGGATCCATGTAT
>DAIEML010000219.1 GCA_027349615.1 Ignavibacteriales bacterium
TCTCCTTTTGTCCAAAGCTGATTCCTTGTACGGCTGAAAAAAGTAACAAGTTTTGTTTCCAATGTTTTCTCAAGCGCTTCTTTATTCATGAAGCCAAGCATTAAAACCTTATCATTGCTGTCATCAACTACAATTGCGGGGATAAGTCCGTTAAGCTTTTCAAAATTTAGTTCCTGTAAATTTATCTTATCCAAAATTTTTCCTATCTAATTTCTTATACTAATTCCAGTTTCATTTAAATAATTTTTCAACTCTGCAATCGGCAATATATTAAAATGAAATAAACTTGCCGCGAGACATGCGTCAACATCCGCAAGCTTGAACGCATCTAAAAAATCTTCCTTCTTACCAGCTCCGCCGGAAGCGATAACCGGTATTGAAACGCTTGACGCAACCTGCTTTAAAAAATAATTATCATAGCCGTCCTTCGTACCGTCTTTATCCATCGAAGTCAATAAAATTTCTCCGGCGCCGAGATCGGCAGCCCGCTTGCACCAATCCAACCCTGTTAGTTCTGTTTCTTCTCTTCCGCCTTTAATAAATACTTTATATTCATGTCCGTTATTTTTCACATCTATCGCCGCAACCACCGCCTGGCTTCCGAACCGTTTGGCAGCCTCTGAAATCAACGACGGATTTTTCACAATTGAAGAATTCAAAGAA
>DAIEML010000021.1 GCA_027349615.1 Ignavibacteriales bacterium
CCAGAAAATCCTCCACTGCTAAATCCTCCACCGCCTAATCCACCAAAGAAAAATGGACCGCCAAAACCTCGTCGACCACGACGGAAGAAATTAAAAAATAAAAATATAATTAAGAATAAAATGGTCACGCCTGAAACATGATCACGAGAGTGAGTTTGCTTTTCTGCTTTATATTCGCCTTTAGTAGCAAGAATAATCGCATTAATTCCAGATGAAATTCCATCATAATAATCATTTTGTTTAAAGTATGGAACAACAACATTTCGAATAATTGAACTTGCTAATGCATCAGGCAAAGCTCCTTCAAGGCCATACCCAACTTCTATTCTTAGCTTTTTATCGTTTTTAGCTACAACAAATAAAACACCGTTATCATTCTTCTTTGTCCCTATTTTATTTTTAATTGCAGTTTCATTTGCAAATTCATCCAATGGATAATCATTAAGAGTTGGGATCATTAAAAAGACAAGTTGATTTGAAGTTGAATCATCAAAAGTTTTAAGCCGGAAATTTAAATCATCTAACTGTTCTTGATTCAATGTTCCTGTAAAATCATTTGCATAATTTTTTAGAACAGGAAAATCTTGCTGTTGCGCGTATCCAACTGAAAAAAATAATAGAAATAGAATTAGTTTTTTCATTCAATTTAAAATTCTACTTTTGGAGGTGTTTCAGAACCTGCTGTTGCTCTAAAGTATTGTTTATCTCTAAATCCAAATACGTTTGCAAAAATAGAACTTGGAAATCTTTTTATAGTTGTATTATAACTTTGGACGGTTTCATTAAATTTTCTTCTTTCAACAGCAATTCTATTCTCAGTTCCTTCTAATTGTGCTTGAAGCTGAAGAAAATTTTCGTTCGCTTTAAGGTCAGGATAATTTTCAACAGTAACCAGAAGTCTTGATAGAGCACCGCTTAATTGTCCTTGCGCTGCCTGGAATTTTTGAAATGCCGCAGGATCGTCAAGAATTTCTTTTGTTGCCTTAACACTGCCAACACTGGCTCGAGCATCTGTTACCTGGATTAAAACACTTTTTTCGAAATTAGCATAACCTTTGACAGTACTAACCAGATTTGGAATTAGATCAGTTCTCCGTTGATATTGATTTTCTACCTGGCTCCAGCTTTGATTTACTGATTCATTAAGTGTTACTAAATTATTATAAGTACTGATCCCCCACATTACAAAAATTGCTATAATTAACAGAACGCCCCCGGCAATGGAACAACCGATTATCATTCCTTTCTTCATTAATCCTCCAAAATTGGTTGTATTCTATGTTGGTAGAAAGCACTTATTTTATCTAATATTATTACAAAAGGAAATTTTATTTATTTCAATATAATATAAAATATAATGTTATACTTCAATTCCATAAAACTTTTTAAAATTATTAACCCGATAGATTCTCATGGTTTTGTACCAGTATAACCATATTGCAAATAATATAGAGCCTTGTTAACAATTTTCAAATTTTCTTCTTCGACAAAGTTTGTAGCGTTCTGCAAATTTCCATTATAAAATCTTAGCCAAAGAAAATTGCCTACAACAATGCCATCAAAAACTCTGTCTGCTACAAATGAATTTATTGTAATATATCCCCACAAAAAATTCCATCCTAAAGATAACAACCCACTTAAATAGCGCCCCGCATAAATTTGCCCGGCTCCGGGAATAAAAAGTGAAAGTAACTTTGCTGCAGTAATAGAATACTTATCCTTAGCTACTTTTCTGCAAAAACTGCTTAAGGTTTTATTTGAGTCTGTACGAGCGAAATAATTTGATGCATCTTCCCAATTATCTGAAAAAATGTACGCCCAGCCTTTCCAATAATTTATTTCTCTCATTTTAATGGAAAACTTTTTATCTGATTCAAGTGAATTCAACAACTCAATAGCGTGGGAAGTTGTTCTCCTTAGAATATTCGATCTTATAATTTCTATTTTGGAATCAAATAATTCGTCATCATTTCTTGAATTCATTTCAGCAAGAGTAAAATACAAAATTGCATCAGAAAATTTAGATCCTTCTTTATATGATAAACCTATAAAATTATTTGCTTGGAATTTATATTCACCATTATTATCAAAAAATAATAATCTTTTGAATTCTGTGATAGCATCAAAATATTGTTCATCGTCGTAAAGTTTTTTTGCGTAGTTAAATTGATTTGTTAAATAATCCTGAGCGTTAAGATTATTTAACATCAAAAAGAAAACAAAAAAATATAAATGAGATCTAATCATTTATTTGCAAAAATTTATTTTAGGAATAAAATAGTTGTGGCTTTCTAAAAAACTTTTTACGCCATCCACAAAATCAAATTTAATTTTAGCATTATAAATTTGAGCCGAAGCAGCAGATCCATAAATATTACCTGAGTAAAATCCTACTGCTAAGCCGCCAAAAAGCCAACCCCTAAAATTGTGATCAGCATGAAAATTATCATAAGATAAATACGCAAGTCCAATTGATGAAATAAATCCCCAAATTCCATCCCAAAATTTATCTGTATAAAATTTTCCTGCACCTGGAATAATTGCAGATAAAATCCCAGCAACTAAAGAATTTTTATACGGCGGATCTTTTTTCCATTCATAAAATTTTCTGACTTTCTCAATATCTCCCAATGGAAATGATTTACAAAAATCGGATTCGGACGGCAATGCATCATTTGTATATAAGTATGAAAATTTATTTAGCTGATCAGCTATTTCGTTTTGGTTAAAATCGTTTTTGAATTTATATCTTAGTTCAACAAAATTGTTTGATTGAAATAATAATTTCAGAATTTCCAATTCTGCTTGTGAATATAATTTTGAATTTTGGGGAATTGATTTAAAAACATTCAACGAGTTTTTGAATTCGTCCATTTCAGAATATGCAATCGCAATTTTAAATTCAATTGTATCACTTTGAATTTTTGTTAGATAACGATTGTATTCATCAATTGCTCTTAAATAATCTCGCTGACAAAAAAGGTAATCCGCAAATTTTTTAGTGTTGGCAGGTGAGAACAAATCATTGTTTGATTTAATTACTTCCTGCGGAAATGAAATTGTGCAAAATAAAATTATTGAGAAAATAATTTTCTTCATTCATTTTTTCACAACAAAAGAAGGTGGCAAATATTTAACGCTATCTTGATCCATTAAATAATAAGAAGGAGGGTCGAAAAAATGTCCATCTGAAACTCTTGGATAATTTCCAACTTTGCCCATTATATCCATATCTCTAGTAAAGCGGTCGAAAAACATTAACTACCCTTGAACGATATTTGTCTTTTCAACTGATTGCAGAAAAAAATTTGAGCAAGTTGGATTAAACGAACAATTATCGCCATCAACATCAGAAATAACAAGCCAGTAAGCATCAGCAAAGGTTTTAAGCAAAACTCTTCCGAGATTTTTTTTATCTAAAGAATAATCTCTATGCTGGAAATTTTCTCTAACTAGATATGAATAATTTGCCTTTCCCCATTTAATCCAATCGCTTTGCGCAAAAATTTTTATAGGATAAATAAGACAAATTATTATGAGAAGCTTCATAAATTAAATTTAATTTTCATCAAGTAATGCTCTGGAAATTACAATTTTCTGAATCTCATTGGTGCCTTCATATATTTCTGTAATTTTAGCATCACGAAGATAACGTTCGACTAAATATTCTCTAACATAACCGTAGCCGCCATGAATTTGAATTGCTTCAAGAGCACATTCAACTGCAATTTTTGATGAATAATATTTTGCCATAGCAGCCTCTTTATAATACTTTTTTCCAGCGTCCTTTAATGCCGCCGCATTTAAAGTTAGAAGTTTTGCAGCTTCAACTTTTACTGCCATATCCGAAAGTTTAAATTGAATTGCTTGAAAATCAGAAATGTGTTGACCAAACGCTTTTCTTTCTTTAGAATATTTTAGTGCAGCATTAAGTGATGCTTCGGCAATACCAATTGCTTGAGAAGCAATTCCAATTCTTCCGCCGTTAAGAGTATTCATTGCAAAGTTAAATCCTTTGCCTTCTTCCCAAACTAAATTTTCTGCTGGTACTTTACAATTTGAAAAAGTAAGTGAAGATGTATCGGAACTTCTAATTCCAAGTTTATCCTCTTTTTTGCCGTAGCCAAAACCAGGTGTACCTTTTTCAACTAATATAGTAGAAATTCCTTTATGGCCTTTAGCTTTATCGCTTGTTGCCATTACTAAAACATAGTCAGCACTTTGCCCATTAGTAATCCAATTTTTAATTCCATTTAAAACAAAGTAACCATCTTCTCTATCAGCGGTAGTTTTTTGTTTTGTGGCATCGCTTCCAGCTTCTGGTTCAGATAAAGCAAATGCACCAAGCTTTTCACCTTTAGCAAGTGGAATAAGATATTTTTCTTTAATATAAGGCGAACCATATTTTTCTAATCCGTAACAGACTAAAGAATTGTTCACGGACATTATTACGCCCACGCTTGCATCAACTTTTGAAACTTCTATCATAGCAAGTACGTAGCTTATTGTATCCAATCCAGCACCGCCAAATTCAGGCGGAACCATCATTCCTAAAAATCCAAGTTCGCCTAATTTTTTAACGATCTCGGCAGGAAATTCTCCTTTGATATCGCGTTCAACAGCTGATGGCGCTATTTCTGACTGAGCAAATTCACGCGCTGTATCGCGAATCATTAACTGTTCTTCTGAAAAATCAAAATTCATATTCCTCCCTTTTTAATAATTTATTATTACTTTTGGTATAATAATTAATGGGATTAAAAAATATCTGTAAACTTGTGGTTTACAGCACTAAATATTTACTTATTTTCATCGAGAAAATAAAATAATAATTTTTCTATAGCAACAAGTTTAACAGAAAAATTATCTGCATCACTTAAAGCAAAAATCAATTTTTTGAAACCGAACTAATTCTTATATTTGTCACGAAAAATAATCTAAGGACGAAAATGGGCGACGAATTAAATACAACAACACAAGAGAAAAAAAAGACTCAACTTAAAGGAATGACCTTAGATGAGTTAAAAAATTTCTTTACAAGTATCGGTAAACCGCGTTTTAGAGGCGAGCAAATTTTTAATTGGATGTATAATCACTTAGTTTCCAGCTATGATGATATGTCTAATATTCCTAAAGTTCTCAGAAATGAACTTAACGAAATTACTGAGTTAAAAGCATTGGAATATCATTCCTCAGAAGTGTCTCCAATTACCGGCACTAAAAAATATATCTTTCAAACTCCGGATAATTTGAAGATTGAATCAGTTGTTATTCCTGAAGATAAAAGAACTACTTTATGCATTTCAACTCAAGTTGGTTGCCCGCTTGATTGTGCATTTTGCGCTACTGGAGTTATGGGATATAAAAGAAATTTAACAGCCGGCGAAATTTTTGATCAATATTTACTGGCAGCAAAAGAATATGGCAAAGATGTTATTACTAATATTGTCTATATGGGCATGGGCGAACCTTTGTTAAATTATAATAACACAATGAAGTCTGTTAGAATTTTTGCCGAAGAATTGACAACCGGAATTAGCCAAAAGAAAGTAACTATTTCAACTGCCGGTATTGCGCCGAAAATTAGAGAACTGGCAGATTCAAATATAAAAATTAAACTTGCATTTTCACTTCATTCTTGTTTTGAAGATATCCGCTCTAAGATAATGCCGATTAATAATAAATATAGTTTAAAGCAAAATGTTGAATCATTAAAATATTATGCAAAACGTACTGGGATGCGAATTACTTTTGAATATGTAATGCTTAAGGGAATTAATGATAGAGATGAAGATGCAACTGCTCTTATTGCGTTATGCAGCGAGATGCCTTCAAAAGTAAATATTATTCCTTTTAATTCATTAAAACATATTGAACCAACTGGCCTTGCGGGTGAACTTGAGCCAACCCCAATTCAGAGAATTGATGAGTTTGTTGATAAACTTAGAGAAAAAAATATCACGGTAATGATTAGAGATACTCAAGGCGAAGATATTATTGCAGCTTGCGGGCAGCTAGCATATAAATTAAATTAATTTTGTTATCTCTTCTTCGTCCTAATGAAGAAGCTTACTCACGATCAGATTGCGGAGAATAGAAGCACTCTAGAAACAATACATAAAGTTTCTAAGTTGCCTGTTTACGTTTTACTTGATAGCATTAGAAGCAGCTACAATGTTGGATCAATATTCAGAACATCTGATGGAGTAATGATTGAAAAACTTTTTTTATGCGGTTATACTCCACACCCTCCAAAATCTAACTTACAAAATGGTAAAAAAGAAATCTTAAAAACTGCACTCGGTTCTACTGAAAGTGTAAACTGGGAATACGTAACAGACCCGCTTGAAGTAATTAAACAGCTAAAAAAAAATGGAGTTAAAATTTGCGCGCTGGAACTTACCAATAAAAGTAAAAAATATTACGAAGCTTGTTCGAAAGATTTCCCAATTTGTTTAATTGTTGGAAATGAAATTTCAGGAGTTTCACAAAGCTTAATTGATCTCTGTGATTTTTCTATTGAGATACCGCAATATGGAATTAAACAATCTTTGAACGTTGCAGTAGCATATGGCATAGCCATTTTTGAATTAAGAAAAATTTTTGATCAAAATACAGAATAAAATTTCTTTAAATATTTGTAAAAAATTCTTCACCATTATCTTTAACATGAATCATCAATAAATTTGCTCGAACAAGTTTAACCAATGTTCTTGATGCTCTTCTTTCCGATATATTTATTAAATTGCTCAGAGTATTTACGGTAATTATTTCATTCTTACTTAAATATTCAAAAACTGCTTTTTCATTCGTGCCTAAAGAATAATTTTTTAATAGCAAATTATCTGTCTGTGCTTTTAAAATTCTTATCATTTCCTTACTTGCTTGCACACTTTTATCTTTAACACGAATTGTAACTACGGCTTTATTAATGTCAAAAAAAGAAATATAATCTTGTAATCTGTGCGGCTTATTTTTCGACTCCGAAATTTCTACAATTACAACTTCTTTGCCTTGCATATCCATATATTCAATATTAATATTTAATGGCGGTTCGCAATAATTTTTTGCAGTATCGAGTATTAATTCGGTTTCAGATTTTTCGCTTTCTACTCCCACAATTTCTTTATTGTCATCAATTCCAAAAAGAATTACACCGCCTTTGGTGTTTGCAAAAGCAATCATCTCTTTTGCTATTTTTTCCGGTGTAGAAAATTTTCTCTTAAATTCACAGTAAAGATTTTCCCCTCCTTCAATTAATTCTTTCAGTTCAATTCTTTTCATCTTTTTGATTCGGGAACAATATTACATTATTTAATCTTGTAAGCGCAATTCCTGTTCGCCTTAAGACATATCTGGAATTCAATGCCGGATTGTGTTCAAGCGGAGAAGGAATAACAGATGCTAATCTAGCGCAATCATTTATAGTAAGTTTAGCTGGTGTCAAATTAAAATACATTTCAGACGCTTCTTTAATTCCAAAAATCCCATCTCCCCATTCAATTATATTTATATAATTTTCCAGTATCGCTTTTTTAGAAATCTCTTTTTCTAACCGAAAAGTAATCAACATCTCTTTTGCTTTTCTGAAGATACTTCTTTCGGTTGTAAGATAAAGATTTTTTGCAAGCTGCATTGTAATTGTACTTCCACCGCGAATAATTCTCCCTCTTCGTTTATTTTCTTTAAGCGAAGTATTTAATTGTTTCCAATCAATCCCTTTATGAATAAAAAAAGCATCATCTTCTAATGACAAAATTGCTTTAAGAAGATTTGGATTAACATTATTAATACTTATCCAAGATTCCTTTGGATAAAAAATTAAATTTTGTTCAATGGCTCTTTGTTCCATAAGAGAAGAAATTCTTTGATGATTATATTCAAGTAATGGAATATTAAATGATGGAATCGAAAAATAAAAAATGAATAAGATATAAAGTAAAAAACTTTGGAATTTTCTTCGCTTTATAATTGGCAGGGCTTTATCAAAAAGCTTTCCTAATTCACTTTCTGGAAATTGAAAAGATACCATTCATGTGTGCAGTGAAAATTATTAAATATTCTAAAAGATCAGAAATATAAAATTGATATCATTCATTTAATTTTCGTCGCATACCTTTTCCTCTTATCCTTATTAAGGTATCCGGAGTTGCAGTTGCATTTTTAATTACTAGATTGTTTTCTTCGGTTTTTAGATTCTGAGCTTCATTAGTTGAAATATTTTTACCGGGAATGTTATTAACCTTATTCTGATTTATTGAAGATTCATTTGTTACTAGTGCTAATTTTTCTTTGTTAATTTTAGAAGAATCCGACTTTAATGAATCAGCATTCGACTTTAAAGCAATTAACGAATCTTGAGATGCTTTTTTAATTCTTGCTATTTCTTCTTTATAAAAATTTAATTCTGGTAAAACAGTTTGAGAATAAATAGTTCTTGGATACAATTTTGTTAATTTATCATAAACAACTACAGCGGAATCATTCATATTTAATTTGTTTGACAAAACCCAACCGGTTGCATATAAAGCCTTAGCAGCAAATGGGGAATTGGGATGAGTCAAATAAATTTTATAAAAATTTGAAGCTGAAGAATCGTATTTCCCGCTTAACATCTCAGCTTCGGCACTTGAATACAATTTTCTAGCAGGATCAAAATTAAAATCAACTAATGGTTTTCCAATTTTATCAGCAGCAGCATTTACAATACTTTCATTCTTATAATTATTGTAAACATAATTGAAAATACTATCGGCTTTAACTGAATCGTTGACTGTTAAATAATAACTTCCTAAGGCATAAGTAATTCTTCCTTGAAACGGTGTTCCAGGGTAGTTTGTTAAAATATCGGTATAATATTTATAAGCCGAATCGGGCAAATCAAATTCGGTAAATAATAAATTACCCAAATCAAATTCAGAACTTACAAGTTGGTATTTCAAAGTGTCTAGTGGCTGCGTCGGACGGACAGGAGGTTTTCTTTCAATTACTTGAGTCTGCGGCAGAGTTTCATTTAATTTTGATTTAGCATTAACTAAATTTTTGCCATTTGTCAGTAGAGAATCAGCTGTCCTTTTTGCAAGTTCTAACGAATCGGCTTTCATTTTTGCAGCTTTTAATGAATCAGCAATTCCTTTATCAACATTCATTGTATCAACTTTGCCGAAAATATAACCTACAGTATCAGCAGCTTGTCTTTTTATTTCTTCCATCTCATTAGCATAAGCTATTGAATCCTTTATGAATAGATTTGGATCCTTTGCATAATCATATTCATGCAAATCATTATTATAATTTGAATAAAGCAGCTTATATTTTTTTATAAGTTCAGATTTGGATCTTGCTTTTAGAATTGAATCTTGCGGTGCGGTTGAAATAATTGTCCTGTTAAAATAATAACCAGCGCTGTCAAAATTTTTATAATTATCCAAAAATATTCGCCCAAGTTCCAAACTTGCTAATCCAGCACTTGACGTTCTTGAAAAAGATGTATCAACAATAATAAGCTGGTCAACTGCATCTTTAATTCTATTCATTTTAAATAACGTCAAGCCTCTTTGATAATAAATTTCATCAAGTACATCTGAGTTCTTTTGAAGTTTGCTCATGCTTTCAAATACTTTTAAAGCTTTGTCGTCTTGTCCTGTTTCGCGAAATGTTTTACCTAATTCGATTTGCGATTTAAATTCGACATCATAAGTTGGAGAATATGTTGTTACTTTTTCAAATGAATTTATTGCATTATTTAAATCGTTATTTTTCTTGTAAAGATTACCTAATTCGAATGCAACTTCCGCTTTGATAATATCATCTTTTGAAACAGTTAAAATATTATTTGAAAACTCAATAGCACGGTTGTAATCTTTTTGATAAATATAATATTTGGCTTGTTCAATTAACGCTTCCTCTTCAATCTTATTATCTTTATTTTTTTGAGCCGTGGCTTGAACACTCTTTAACATTGTAAGCCCGTCATCAAATTCTTTTAGTTTCATTTGTGTTTTACCAATCCACAATTGAGTTTCTAAAATCAAATCGCTTTTGGGTTGTGTTGCAATGAGTTCTTCAAATTTTCTAAGCGCTTTTTGGTAGTTAGCTTGATAATAAAAACTTTTCCCCAGCATTATTAATGCATCATCAACATAACTGCTTTTTTCATGGAATTGAAGTATTTGAGAACATTTTTCAACAACTTTTGCTAAAGCTGCGTTGGCACTTTGTGGAAGCTGATAATCCTCATTTGAAAATAAATCTCTTTTTTGCTGGGTGATATCATCTTCCGCTTTACTGAAAAGATTGGAAGTGTCATAATACAAATTGAAATAAGTTGTAAAGTTCGTCCAAACACCGCAACCATAAAGGAATAAAGCCGAAAGGATTATAATTGAAGTTTTTTTAAATGCCAAATTAACTTTAATTTTCATAAAGGAAGCTATTAAAGATTGTGAATAATTTAAAGGTAAAATATTTTACAGTGCTTCTTTCCCCGATTCTTCAGTCCTGATCCTGATTACTTCATTAATATCATAAATAAATATTTTACCATCACCCACTTGACCTGTTTTTGCGGTTCTAATAATTGCATCAATTACATTCTCAACCTTATTGTCCTCAATTACCACTTCAATTTTAATTTTAGGAATAAATTCAATTCTATATTCACTGCCTCGATAAGTTTCAGTATGTCCTTTTTGTCGTCCATAGCCTCTTACTTCGGAAATTGTTAATCCCCGCACGCCTTCTTCAACTAAAGCTTCTTTAACTTCATCAAGCTTAAAAGGACGAATAATAGCCTCAATTTTTTTCATAAACCCCTTTCACTTTATTTGCCATGACAATGTTTATATTTTTTTCCGCTTCCGCAAGGGCATGGATCATTTCTCCCTACCTTTTCTTCAACTTGAACTGGTTGAACTTTTACAGCTTGTTGTTCATCGCCGGCATTTCTAGCAGCTGAAGATAATCCAACATCACCAGCATTTTGTTTAATTTCTTTCATTCGTCCGGTTTGTCTTCTTCTTTTCGTTTGAACTTCATCTGGAGCTTGCGGGAAAAATTTAAAGCTGAATGAAACAACTTCATTTCTAATTTGGGTTAACAACTCGGTAAATAATTTAAATGCTTCAACTTTGTATTCAACAAGCGGATCTTTTTGTCCGTATGCTCTTAATCCAATTCCTTCTTTCAAATCATCCATTTCGCGAAGATGTTCTTTCCATTTATGATCGATTACGCTAAGCATTGCATATCTTTCTAGCCTAGCCATCAGATCAGAGCCGAGCATTTCTTCTTTCTTTTTGTAAAATGCTTTGGTAGCATCAAGGATTTTATTTACAATTCCTTCTTTGCCAAGAATTTCAAATTCAGTTGACTCGAGTTGAATTTCTACAAGTAGATTATGCATAACCTGTTCTTTGATGTTATCTACTAAAACGTCATCAAAGTTCGGCTCAACAATATCGTGAACAAAATCTTCCAGCAGTTCAAATATTTCGCCTTTTAATCTATCGCCTTGCAATGCACGCTGCCGCCTTGTATAGATAACTTCGCGCTGCTGATTCATGGTATCATCATACTCAAGCAATCTTTTTCGAATCGAAAAATTATTTTCTTCAACTTTCTTTTGTGCTCTCTCAACGGATTTTGTTATTAAAGGATGCTGAATTACTTCGCCGTCTTTAATTCCCATTCTCTGCATTACCGAAGAAATTCTATCGCTTCCGAACAATCGCATTAAATCATCTTCAAGAGAAAGAAAAAATTTAGAAGTACCCGGATCGCCTTGTCTGCCAGAACGACCTCTAAGCTGACGATCAATTCTTCTTGATTCGTGGCGTTCCGTTCCTAGAATGAAAAGTCCACCATTGTCTTTAACACCGGCGCCAAGCTTAATATCTGTACCGCGGCCTGCCATGTTTGTTGCAATAGTTACTGCACTAATTTCACCAGCATGCTGAACAATTTCTGCTTCCCTTTGATGCTGCTTTGCGTTCAAAACATTATGCGGAATTGATTTTCGCTTCAACATTCTGCTGATGGTTTCAGAAACTTCAACAGAAGTTGTTCCAACAAGAACAGGTCGCCCTTCTTTTCGCAATTGCTCAATTTGATCTATTACAGCATTATATTTTTCGCGTTTGGTTTTAAAAATAGCATCATCATCATCGTCGCGAACAATTTCTTTGTTCGTTGGAACAACAACAACTTCAAGTTTATAAATTTCCCAGAACTCACCTTCTTCAGTTTCTGCAGTACCGGTCATACCGGCAAGTTTTTTATACATTCTGAAATAATTTTGAAGAGTAATAGTTGCAAGAGTTTGGGTGTCTTTTTCAACTTTAACATTTTCTTTTGCTTCAATAGCTTGATGCAAGCCATCCGAATATCTTCTGCCAGGAAGAACACGCCCTGTAAACTCATCAACAATTGCAATCTTTCCTTCTTCGGTTACAACGTACTCAACATCTTTTTCAAAAAGAGTATAAGCTTTTAAGAGCTGATGAATCGTATGAATACGATCGCTGCTCTCTGAATATCTATTATATAATGCATCTTTCTTTTTGAGTTTCTGATCATCCGTCAAAGTAGAATCATTTTCAAGTTTGCTTATTTCAGTTCCAAGGTCGGGTAAAATGAAAAAATCTTTTTCCATTCCGCTTCCTTTTGCAAGTTCTTCGCGGCCTTTTTCAGTTAAGTCAATCGTATTGTTTTTTTCATCGATTACGAAATAAAGCTCATCATCAATAATGTACATGTTCTTTGCTTTTTCTCGAAGGTATTCCATCTCGGTTGCTTGCATAAGTTTTTTGTTCACTGGTTCGCTGAATACTTTTGCAAGTTTATTATTTTTTGGTAAACCACGGTAAGCTCTAAGCAAGGCAATCCCAGCTTGATTTTCGTTTCCTTTTCCATCTGTATTCAAAAGTTCTTCCGCTTCTTGAACAAGTTTTGCAACTAAGTTTGATTGAAGTCTATAAAGTTTTTCTACGCGAGGTTTCATCTCATCAAATTTCTGATCATCGACTTCTACCGGACCGGAAATAATTAATGGCGTTCTTGCCTCATCAATAAGAACAGAGTCAACTTCATCAACGATAGCATAATTATGTTTCCGCTGAACTTGGAATTCTTTTTCAACAGCCATATTATCACGAAGATAATCGAAGCCGAATTCATTATTTGTTCCATAAGTTATATCGCAGTTGTAGTATTTCTTTCGTTCATCCGGGTCCATGGTGTTAAGAATAACGCCGACTGTCAATCCGTGGAATTTATAAATTTCTCCCATCCATTCACTGTCGCGTAATGCAAGGTAATCGTTAACAGTAACTAAGTGAACTCCTCGTCCGGTTAATGCATTTAAATAAATCGGAAGAGTTGCTACCAAAGTTTTACCTTCACCGGTTGCCATTTCAGCAATTTTCCCTTGATGAAGAACAATTCCACCCATCAGTTGAACATCATAAGGAACCATATCCCAGGTAACCTTAGTCCCTGCAACAGTCCAGCTTTTTCCAATTAATCTTTGGCAAGTTAATTTAACAACAGCGAAAGCTTCGGGAAGAATTTCATCTAAAATTTCTTCATATTTGTCATCAAGTTCATCTTCAAGCTTTTCTATTTCTTCATAAACAGCGTGCATATCAATTTCTTCATTGGTTTGAAGCTGCGCGCGCGTTTCTTCAATTTGATTTCTTAACTCAGCAGTATGATTTTGAATCCTTTCCTTAAATTCCTGAGTTTTTGCTTTTAGTTGATCATCTGATAGATCTTTTATTTTTTCATATTCTTCATTTATTTCTTCTACTATTGGCCATAAATTTTTAAAATCTTTAGTATGCTTATCACCAAAAATCGCTTTGATTAAACTTTTCATCTAGAATGAATCTCCGTTGGATAAATTGACTTCAAAATTAACCATTGAAGCCCTGAAATGCAATTTAAGAAGAATGGGACTATTTTCTAATTTTACAAACAGATAACTAAAGAATTAAATTGATTTTGAAATTATAATGATAATTATTCAAAAACTTTTTTGATATACCAGCCTTTAAATTGTTCAAAGAAAATCTCTGCTTTAAAAGTATCTCCGGCTCTTAGTTTTGCCAAGCCAAGCAAACTTTTGTTGTTATTATTTGCCATAATTTTTTGTTTATCGTCTAACTGAAAACTTGGAATCAAAATGTAAGTTGCACCAGGAATTACAAAACTTGAGTGTGCTGTGCTATCTTCAATTTTTATTATTCTCGCCTTGATGAAGAAATCTTCTTTACTGCTGCCGTATACTCCGTCAATTTCCGCCGAAACAACTGACTGAATTCTCTGAGAAGTAGTTGGAAAACTTGGTTGAGTTTTCGTTTGTGCATTTTCAGTCTTCACATTATTTTGGTCGTTCGAAACATCATAACTGCATGATGATAAAATAAATAATAGTAAAAAAATTAAAAATAATTCAAGATGTTTCATCAATAATTCCTTTGTTGTAATCTTTCAGTTGAAATATAGATATTCAATTCAATAATTCTTTTTCGAAAAATAGATTTATTATTTTCTATTTACAATCAATAAAATTAGTTTAAAGATATAACATCAAAATTTTTTTTGAATTGATCAAAAACAGAAAAAAATATAAGCTCTCAAAAGAATTCACTGCCAAATTAGCAGAAGTAACAGCGGGATACATTTCACCTGAAAATTTTGATTCTGTAATTAGTTTATTTGAAAAAGAAATTTCAGAAAAATTTTATACTTACAGTGCTGAATCAAATCAGCTAAGAATAATTTTAGCAATGTACGACAAAGCAACTTTGCTGAGTGAGTGCATTAAATATCCTCATTATGTTGAACTTTTAGTTTTGGTTTCGGTTAACAGTAATTACTTATCTGACATTTTGGTTAAAAATCCTGAATATTTTTATTGGATTGTTAATCCGTCAACCTTAAAATATAAAATTGAGTGCGCCAATTTTTGTGAAACTATAAAAAATTCAATCTCACCGTTTAAAACTTTTAACTCAAAAGTAAACGCACTTAGAAGATTAAAGCGAAAAGAAATTTTACGAATCGGAATGAAAGACATTTTGGGAATAGCTGAGTTAAAAGAAATTACAGAAGAGCTTTCCACTTTGGCAAAATCAATATCGGCAGAGCTTTTTGCAATTTGTTATTCTGAAATTCTTAATAAATATTCTTTGGAAAAAATTAAATCAAATTACTGTTTAATCGCTTTGGGAAAGCTCGGCGGAAACGAGCTAAATTATAGCTCGGATATTGATTTAATTATTTTCTACGATGGAGATGATGTTCTACCTTTCAAGAAAAATTTCAGCGAAATACTTATTGAAACAATTTATCTTTTTATTGAATGTGCGTCATCCATTACCAGCGAAGGTTACATTTACCGCGTTGATTTTCGTCTTCGACCGGAAGGAAGAAATTCTCCTTTAACTAAATCTTTGAGCGAATATTTAAATTATTATGAAAGCCGAGGCGAAGATTGGGAGAGGCAAATGCTGATAAAAATGGATTTTGTTGCCGGCAGCAAATCTCTTTACAAAACTTTCTCAAATTTTTTAAAGCCGTTTATTTTTCCGATATCATTTTCCAATCCACCAACAGAACAAATAAGAAAGCTAAAATCGGAAATTGAAAAACATTTAACCGATGAAGATATCAAATTAATTTCCGGCGGCATACGCGATATAGAATTTTCTGTTCAAGCTCTTCAATTATTAAACGGCGGCAAAATTAAATCTTTAGAAACACCCAACACATTAGATGCAATCGAGAAATTATATTCTGCAAAACTATTTTCCCAACAAGAATCTTTGATTTTAACAAAAGCTTATATTCTGTATCGAAGGATCGAACATTTTCTTCAACTTATGAATGATGCACAAACCCATACAATTCCGCATGAAGGTGAAACGTTGGAAAAATTAAGCGCATTTCTTGGATATGCAAACTCTGCTGATTTTAAAAGCGATGTTTTTGAAAATAGAAATGCTGTACTAAAAATTAATAATTCTATTTTAGGCGTTGAGTCTGATCTTGATAAAAAATTGGATCCGATTGAAAAAATAAATTTTCAAAATAAATCCAAAGCTGCTGCTGATTTGGAATTTCTTCGCGAAGGAAAAGGATTGCTTGGACAAAAGC
>DAIEML010000220.1:0-385 GCA_027349615.1 Ignavibacteriales bacterium
CCACAATCATCTTCAAAGTTTTTTTGTATGAATACCCGCCGTGAGTTGCCGAGCGCATGAATCCAGCGTCTTCGGTTAAATCCGGATTCGGATTTACTTCAAGCACATAAAGTTTGTTATCACTTTTAGAAAGCCGCATGTCAACACGCGCATAATCCCGGCATCCGACGGCTCGGAAACAATTCAAAGCCATGATTTCGGCTTCTTCGCGAATTTTATCGGGTAATTGAGCCGGACAAATTGGAATTGTCTTATGATAAGCCACGTGCATAGGATCCCATTTTGCCTGGAAGCTAACAATGGGATGAAGGTCATCCGGCATTTGCGAAAAATCAATTTCGCTGATTGGGAGTATGGTAGGATTTTTATCACCGAAGACCGCTAT
>DAIEML010000220.1:395-656 GCA_027349615.1 Ignavibacteriales bacterium
CTATGTTCAGTTCGCGTCCTAAAATAAATTCTTCAACCAGTGCATGTTGATTGAACGAGTTGAAAACATATTCCACTCGTTTTTTCAAAGTATCTACGTTATCAACAATGGCGTCGTTATCAATTCCAACACTCGCATCTTCGAGCGCGGGCTTTACAATCAAAGGATAGTGTAAACCAAGTCTGAAAGAACGGTCCATTGTCTTTATGATTTTGTAACGCGGGGTTCTTATTCCAAGCGAGCTCAAAATTCTTTTTGTTA
>DAIEML010000221.1 GCA_027349615.1 Ignavibacteriales bacterium
GAGACCAAAAATTGACGATGATTTTATCCTCCAAATTCCTCTCGTCAAACAGGCAGTTGACGCCTCAGGTATTGAAAGAATGGAAAAGGCGGGATACGAGGCCGATGATCTGATTGGAACAATAACAAGAATTTTTGAAAAAAATAATTCAAGAATTTCAATTCCAAAAAAAATAAAATCATTTGAAAATTTAAAAATTTTAGAAATTTATTGTGGATATTTCCATTCTTTTATTAAAACTGGTAAAAAAAAAGAATTTTTTTTTTTTTATTTTGTTGTTTTTTTTGTTTTATTTTTTTCTAATTTTTATTTTCTTTTTTCTTTTTCATTATTAATAATTAATAAATTTTTATTAGAGTTTTCAGGAATTGAGCAATTCATTTTGATAAGTGGATTTGTTTCAATTTTCTGTTGAGGGACAAAATTGATTGTTCTCACATCATATTTCTTTTTAATTTTAGGTAGATATCCCAGTCCCTCTTTATTAAAATTGATTTTAGATCCTAGAATTGCATTAAGATTTTTTTTCCTTGTGTTAGGGATTCTAGGATTTTTTGTTTTTCATCTAAATCCTTTTGCAATTTTTCAGTATTATTTTGAAGCTCAATATTAACATTTTTAATTACTTCATATTTTTCTTTTGTAATATT
>DAIEML010000222.1 GCA_027349615.1 Ignavibacteriales bacterium
TTCGTTTATGATTTCGATAATTTTTTTAAAAAAACCGTTGATTTCCCTGTTCAGGCCTACACCGAAAACCGCGTCTGCCAGAATATCCGTATTATCTAAAATTACGCCTAAAACCGGAATTTTATCTTCTTTTGATATTTCGGTCACTTCTGCGCCGAGATTTATCAATATGTCTAAATTTTTCTTTGCGATTCCTTTATAAGAACCGATTTCGGCAAGGATTACCGTTTTAGGATTAAATCCCGCGTTAAAAAGGTACCTCGAGAGAACGAAACCGTCTCCGCCGTTATTTCCTTTGCCGCATATTACGGTAATTATAGATTGTCTAAGAAAACTTTTTCCGTATAGATTTAAAATCTCCCTGTAGCATCCTCCTCCGGCATTTTCCATTAATATATTTTCGGAATAGCCGAAAGACGAATAGCTTTCTTCGTCTATTTTTTTTAAATTTTCGGAAAAATATAATTCCATTTTTTTTAAATTTTCTATTGAACTATAACTACGGCGCAGGCAAAACCTTTATCGTGCGTTATGCTTACTTTTGCCGAAATATTTTTGTCTGATTTTATATTAGGTTGTCCGCTTTCATCGTTTGATACGTTAATTTTATTTAACGGAATAGAAAAAAGGCCTTTTCCTGCAGCCTTTA
>DAIEML010000223.1 GCA_027349615.1 Ignavibacteriales bacterium
CCACTAGTGCTTTTTCTATCAAGTCTACTTCCTACATAATCTGTATCAGTGTATGCAATTAATTCTAAACTACAGTTTGCAGGGTACCATAATCTAATATCTTGAGTCCCAGCTAGATATCTAAAAATTCTTTTAACAGCACTCAAGTGTGATTCCCTGGGACCAGCTTGATGTTTGGCACAAAGATAAACACTAAATTGAATATCAGGTCTTGAAGATGTAAGATAGAGCAGAGATCTAATCATACCTCAAAATTCTTTTGCATCAACTAATTTACCTTCTAGATCAGCATCCAGAGTAGTTGATGTACCCATAAGAGCATTGATTGGCTTAAGATTTTCCATTTGATACTTCTTCAATAAATTCTTGATGTACTTGGACTGATTAATAAAAATTCCTTCTGGTTCTTGAATTATCTGAAGTCCAAGAAAAAATTTAAGTTCTCCCATTAGACTCATTTCAAATTCTTTAGTCATTAAATTAGAAAATTTTTTACATAATGAAGGTTTTGTTGAACCAAAAATTATATCATCCACATATATTTGTACCAAAAGAATATCTTTGTTATTATATTTGGTAAACAAAGTTGGATCAACCTTACCTCTTGAATAGCCCAAACCTTGAAGATAGGTACTTAGCCTATCATAC
>DAIEML010000224.1 GCA_027349615.1 Ignavibacteriales bacterium
CCTAACAGGTCGACGTACATGTATCCAAGGTCGACGTACATGTATCCAAGGTCGACGCACATGTCTCCAAGGTCGACACATGTAAATCACAGGTTGACTCATTTCAACAAGAATAAAGGAAATAATTCTTTCAAACATGTTATGGGAATCCAATTAAAGAATGAAAAATCAAAGAAGAATAATGAATTGATTTACAACACTAAAGTACACTTAAAAAGTCATGAAAGTAAATCAATTTCTGTTAAACAAGCTTGGATTCCTAAATGTTTATTCAATGTTTTAGATACTTTAAAAGATCAGAATGGAACCAAACAATTGTGGGTTCCAAAATCAAGTATCTAATCTTTCTGTGCAGGAATGTCTTGCAGTCATGCATAACAGATGGTACCTAGACAGTGGATGCTCAAGACACATGACTGGAGACAAGACAAAGTTTTACCTGCTGACAGAAAATGATGGAGGACAGGTAACTTTTGGAGGAAACTCAAAGAAAAAAATTATTGGCTCTGGAAAAGTTGGTAAGTCCCTTTCCTCATGCATAGATGATGTAATGCTAGTTGAAAGTCTAGCATATAACCTATTAAGTATAAGTCAACTTTGTGATAAAGGACACAGAGTACTGTTTGAT
>DAIEML010000225.1 GCA_027349615.1 Ignavibacteriales bacterium
TGTTAACCAACGAAGTGAATTCGCTCACACAAGCAACAAGCGGTGGAGACTTAACGGTTCGTGGTAAAGTCAATAATTTCAGCGGTGGATTTAGAACTCTACTTGACGGCATCAACAAAACACTGGATTCCGTAATCCTTCCAATCAAAGAAGGCGCGGATACATTGGCTGTTATGGCAACCGGTGATTTGACCAGGCGCGTAAAAGGTGATTACAAAGGTGATCTCAAACTGATCAGCGACAGCATAAATAAAGTTGCCGATTCGTTGACGGAAGCATTGAGCGAAGTCGGCGAAGCAGTTTCATCAACAGCAAGCGCTGCAAATCAAATATCTTCTAGCTCAGAAGAAATGGCTGCCGGTTCTCAAGAGCAAGCTTCTCAAACTGCAGAAATTGCCGGCTCCGTTGAAGAAATGACCAAAACAATTATGGATAATACGAAAAACGCTTCTTATGCTGCTGAGACAGCAAAACATGCGGGCAGCAAAGCACAAAGAGGCGGTGAAGTTGTTAATCAAACTATTGAAGGAATGAATAGAATTAGTAAAGTTGTGGAAAAATCAGCTGAAACCGTTTTCACTTTAGGAAAGAATAGCGATAAGATCGGAGAAATAATTCAAGTA
>DAIEML010000226.1 GCA_027349615.1 Ignavibacteriales bacterium
TAAAAAAATCAGCAGCCTTGTTGACGACGTTTATGTCTCAAATAAATCGGTTACCGAGAATATATTGTTAAGCTTTGCAAATGGAAACTCTGTCAGTTCGCAGATTACCATAAGCACATATAAAAAAGAAAACGAGCTGTTTGTTTTCTGTACTTTCAAGCCGATGGATTTAAAATTAGGCGCTGCCGGTAAAACAGAAATTAAATCAACTGTCGAAGATCTAAAAGAAGTAATACATGATGAAAATATTTTTGAAATCCTTAGCGGGTTGAAGTCTTTATATCCTTTTACTTTTATAGGAAAAGAAAAAGTTTTAGCGGACATTAATAAGATAGACGACTTCTTTTGGATCAAGGATATTGAAGGCAATTTTGTAGTAGCGAATAAAAGCCTCGCAAAGTTTATCGGCTTAAGCAATTCACAGCTTGAAGGAAAGAGCGTAAAGAGTTTTATCCCGTCTTTCCTAAATAATTTTTTGGAGTCGGTTGAAAATTATATTAAAGAGACTTGCAACTTCGTAATTGTAGAAGGAATTTCTTTGTTTGGCGCTTCTGCCTCAAGCGGCAATGAAACTATTTTTATACCGATAATAGACGGTGAAAATAGTGTAATAGCTTTC
>DAIEML010000227.1 GCA_027349615.1 Ignavibacteriales bacterium
TTGATCAGCATTTCATGCGCATAAATATCAAGCTTTTTTACTTGATCGCCCGATTTGTTATTCTCGCCTGTGAACCCGAGAATATCAACGAGTCCGGCTTTGTTAACTTCGAGTGAAATTATTTTTGCGGCTAAACCAAGTTGAAGTAAAATTGCGGAAAGTTCTCCGGTTGCTTCCGGGTGTTGTTTTTCGCCTTCTAGAATATGGCGAGGCAAAGTCATGAATCTGGTTGCTGCCATCTATCCTCCCTTAGACAGTTTTAACTATATCTTGATCTTTATATTGAAGCTGATAAAGTCTGTAATAGATTCCCTTCTTTGCCAAAAGTTCTTGATGCGTTCCGCTCTCTTTCAATTCCCCTTTGTGCATGACAAGAATCTTATCGGCATTTTGTATTGTCGAAAGTCGGTGCGCAATAACAATTGACGTTCTTCCTACCAAAAGTTTTTCAATCGCATTTTGAATCAGCTGCTCGGATTCCGTATCAATGCTTGAAGTTGCTTCATCCAAAATAAGAATTTGCGGATTATAAGCAAGGGCTCGTGCGAAAGAAATTAACTGTTTCTGTCCGACACTTAACGTTGCCCCTTTTTCTTTCACTTCTTCGTCGTATCCATTC
>DAIEML010000228.1 GCA_027349615.1 Ignavibacteriales bacterium
GGAGAAAGATACAATAAAGTTGTAGATACTTGGGCTAACGCCACCGACGAGATAGGCGGAGTCATGATGAATAAATTGGGAACCCAGGAATATTCCGATGCAAATAAAAAGAAAAAAGTGCTCGGTAAAAGTTTTAATTCAATTTATATCATGGCCGATTCCGGTTCTAGAGGTTCCGAAACCCAAATCAGACAGCTTGCAGGAATGAGAGGATTAATGGCTAAGCCTTCCGGCGAAATTATTGAAACGCCGATAACCGCAAATTTCAGAGAAGGATTAACCGTGCTTCAATATTTTATATCTACGCACGGAGCAAGAAAAGGATTGGCTGATACAGCTTTAAAGACTGCTAATTCCGGTTATTTAACAAGAAGATTAGTCGACGTTTCTCAGGACAATATTATAACCGAAGAAGATTGCGGCGCTATGGACGGAATAGTCGTGTCCACCTTAGTTGAAAGCGGAGAAACAATAGAGCCTATAGAAGAAAGAATACTGGGAAGAGTTGCCTTGGAAGATATAATAGATCCGTTTACGGGTGAATTAATCGTTAAAGCAAATGAAGAAATTCAGGAATCCCATTCCGGTAAAATTGGAAACGCTCATATAGAAAGCGT
>DAIEML010000229.1 GCA_027349615.1 Ignavibacteriales bacterium
CTTGATGACAAGCGTAACATGTATTTGGAGTTTGACCAACATTGTAGCCAACGGTATGACAGCTCGCGCAAGCAACCGAAGTGTGAGCGCCGGTTAACGGGAACGGTGTTGTTGAATGATTGAACGTTGCCGTTGTCCAATTAGTTGTTGAATGGCACTGCTCACATGTCGTTGGGAATTTTGCCGAAACGTGGTTCGGGTTCGTAGTGTTATTGTACGTAGTCTGATGGCATCCGTAACAATTATTCGGTGTTTGACCGGCACTGTACCCTACAGTATGACAACTTGCACATGCGACAGATGTATGTGCACCGGTTAACGGGAACGGTGTTGTTGAATGATTAAATGTTGACGGCTGCCATGCTGTTGTTGAATGACATTGTTCGCATGTAGTCGGAATTTTTGACGTCGCATGATTCGGATTCGTCGTGTTGTTGTAATTAGTTTGGTGACAACTATAACATACACTCGATGTCTGACCAACACTATATCCAACAGTATGACAACTTGCACACGCTACCGAAGTATGGGCACCGGTTAACGGGAACGGTGTTGTTGAATGATTAAATGTTGACGGCTGCCATGCTGTTGTTGAATGGCATTGATCGCATGTAGT
>DAIEML010000022.1 GCA_027349615.1 Ignavibacteriales bacterium
TTTGATCCATGATGTTTTATATGGAGGAGTTGCAAAACAACTTGGCAAAGCCCCAGCTAAGGTAGGAATGTACAAAGATATTAAAGGAATTGAATTTATTGATGAAATAGAAATTGTAGACCAATCTCCAATTGGTAAAACACCCAGATCAAATCCAATAAGCTATGTTAAAGCTTATGAACATATAAGAGAATTGTTCGCATCAACTCATCAAGCAAGAGCAAGAGGATATAAGCCGGGATACTTTTCCTTCAATGTGCCTGGCGGAAGATGCGAAACTTGCCAGGGAGATGGTTTTATAAAAGTTGAAATGCAGTTTCTAGCGGATTTATACCTTGAGTGCGATGACTGCAACGGAACAAGATTTAAAAAAGAAATTAGAGAAATTAATTACCATGGAAAAAATTTAATTGATGTTCTTAACATGACCGTTGATGAAGCCGTTGACTTCTTCCAGAAGAATGATAAAATAATTAAAAGTATGGAATTACTTTCTCTCGTCGGTTTAGGTTATTTGAAGCTTGGTCAGCCCTCAAATACGCTATCGGGAGGTGAAGCGCAAAGAATAAAATTAGCAGCTCATTTAACTGCTCAAAGAGAAAGACAGCACACATTATTTATTTTTGATGAGCCAACAACTGGCCTTCACTTTAATGATATCTCAAAACTTATTAATTGTTTTAATTTGCTTCTTGAGAGAAATAATTCTATTGTAATAATTGAACACAACCTGGAAATAATTAAAAACGCTGATTATGTAATTGATTTAGGTCCTGAAGCAGGAGAAAGAGGCGGCGAAATAGTTGTAACCGGAACTCCCGAAAAAGTAGCACAAAATGCAAATTCATGGACGGGGAAATACCTAAAAGAATATTTAGATTAATATGGTCAGAGTTATTTATAAAGAAACTTACCGATTTAAAATCTGTGATAAAATGCAAAGCTAGAAATTTTATTATTAAGTAAACTTCATAATAAAATTTTTTCTTACAGAAGACTTTATTGAAATTTCAAACTTTATATCTCACCAAATTTTCATATCCACTATTTATTAAGGATATTTTGTGAAAACAGTATTTAAAGAAACTACTCGAATCAAACTATCATCACTAAAAAAAAATAATTTTGTACAAAAATCCATACTCACTATTTCCATACTTTTAATAGGTTTTGCATTTACGGGAATTCAAACAGTAAATAATAAATCATCAAATAGTGAAAACGTTATTCGCGCAACACTTAATAACGGATTGCGTGTTGTAATAGTTCGGAATGCATTAGCGCCGGTTGTAACAACAGAAATAAATTATTTAGTTGGTTCCGATGAAGCTCCGGTCGGATTTCCCGGAATGGCTCACGCACTTGAACACATGATGTTTAGAGGAAGCAAAGAACTTTCAGCTGATCAATTAGCGGATATTACGGCAGCAATGGGCGGCGATTTTGATGCAGATACACGCCAGAATATTACACAATATTATTTTACAGTACCTTCCGAAGATCTTGATGTAGCATTGCATATTGAAGCTATCCGAATGAAAGATATTCTTGCTACAGATTCTCTTTGGAAAAATGAACGTGGGGCGATTGAACAAGAAGTTGCGCAAGATCTTTCTAATCCGCAATATGTTTTTTATTCGAAATTATTAGAAGCGATGTTTAAAGGAACGCCGTACGAACACGATGCATTAGGCACACGCCCTTCATTTAATAAAACTACCGGAGCTATGTTGAAGAATTTTCATAACTCTTGGTATGCTCCAAATAATGCAATATTAGTTATTGTCGGAGATGTTCAACCACAAAAAGCATTAGAAGAAGTGAAAGAATTATTTGGAAGTATTCATGCTAAAAATTTACCAGAAAGACCAGCTGTTAATCTTGAGCCTATAAAACCAGTTACATTAAATCTTCCAACAGATTTACCTTATGGTTTAGCAATAATAACTTATCGAATGCCCGGAAGTAACAGCCCGGATTATGCAGCAGCACAAATTCTTTCAGATGTGTTAAGTAATCAACGTGGTGATTTATTTTCAAAATTGGTCCCGGAAGGAAAAGCTTTATATGCTGGATTTCAGTACAGCGATCTTCCAAAGTCTGGATTAGGATTTGGACTTGCAGTTTTTCCAAAAGGAGCTGATTCAAAATCATTGATTGATGAAGTTCAATCAATTCTAAATGAAGATATTAAAAAAGGATTTTCTGATGATTTAGTTGAAGCTGAAAAAAAACATGAACTTTCTGATTTTGAATTCCAAAAAAATTCTGTTTCGGGACTCGCTTCAGTTTGGTCAGAAGCTCTTGCTGCTGAAGGTAAACAATCTCCTCAAGAAGATATAGATGCTTTAGAAAAAGTTACTGTTGATGATGTAAATCGAGTGGCAAAAAAATATCTCGATTCTAATCATGCTATTTATGCGGTGTTAACTCCACAATCATCTGGTAAACCAATTTCTCAAAAAGGTTTTGGCGGTAAAGAATCTTTTGCGCCAAAAAATCCAAAAGCTGTTAATTTGCCTAACTGGGCAGAAAAAGCATTAAGCCGTTTGACAGTTCCAAATTCTGTTGTTAAACCAATGGTTACAGTATTAAAAAACGGATTGAAATTAATTGTGCAAAATGAAAATGTAAGTAATACAGTAAGTATTTACGGCAGAATAAAAAGTAATTCAGATTTGCAAACACCCAGAGGGCAGGAAGGTGTGGCGAGTGTTTTGGGCCAATTGTTTTCATATGGTTCCAAAACACTCGATCGCATATCATTTCAAAAGGCGCTTGATGATATTGGCGCTGATGAAAATGCAGGAACAAGTTTTTCTTTGGAAGTTCTTTCAAAACATTTTGATGAAGGTGTAAAACTTTTAGCAGATAACGAACTTAATCCAGGGTTACCAGAACATGCATTCAACGTAATTAAACAGCAAACAGCCGCAACAGTTGCTGGAGAACTTAAGAGCCCGGATTACTTGACCGGAAAAGCTTTGAATGCTGCTTTATATCCTCCTAAAGATCCGGTTCAAAGAGAAACAACTCCTGAAACATTAAGCTCACTAAAGTTAAATGATGTTCAGAATTATTATTCGAAAGTATTTCGCCCTGATCTTACAACAATTGTTGTAATCGGAAATGTAACTCCGGAAAAAGTTAAAGAAGTTATAGAAAAATATTTTGCTGACTGGAAAAGTGTTGGTCTAAAACCTGAAACAGAACTTCCATCAGTTCCCGAAAATAAAACTTCAACTTCAGCTGTTCCGAATAAAAGCAGAGTACAAGATAAAGTTATACTTGCAGAAACTTTAAATTTAACACGATCTAATAATGATTATTATGCATTGCAGCTAGGCAATCATGTTTTAGGCGGAGCGTTTTATGCAACAAGATTTTATAAAGATTTGCGTGAGAATGCGGGTTTAGTTTATTACGTTTCGTCATCATTTAACATTGGAAAAACTCGATCGACATATTCAGTAAATTATGGATGCGATCCGCAAAATGTAGCTAAAGCAAAATCGATTGTAGTACGAGATTTGACTCAGATGCAGAAAAGTAATGTTACTTCCTATGAACTTGAACAAGCAAAATCAATGCTTATGAGAGAAATTCCTCTTTCTGAATCAAGTTTAAATAGTATTGCGCTTGGATTGCTTTCGCGTTCAGTTGAAGGACTTCCATTGGATGAACCATTTATTGCCGCAAAAAAATATTTAAAACTGACAGCACAAGATGTTAGAAATGCATTTTCAAAATGGGTAAGACCAAATGGTTTTGTTGAAATAACTGAAGGTCCGAATCCGCAATAATTAAAAAACTTTCTTAATAAAAACTTTTCAAGTTGTCCTACTACCGGATAGCATGAAAAGTTTTTTTATTTTAGAAGTTTTGAAAACAAATCCTTTCGTAAATTAATTTTAGGCAATGTTTAATTTATTTAATAATTGTTCAGTTTTATGCTGATAAATTTCTAAAATATTCAGCAATTTCAAAAAATATTCAAAATTAATTTATTATTTTTTTAATCCATCTTGATAATAAATTATTTGTCGAATATTTTGCAGATGTAAATATTTTTATCAAATGACATTATTTTAAGAGGGATTCATCATGAGTCTAAGTCAAATTGCGCGATCAATAAGCGCGTCACCAACCCTTAAATTAAATGAGAAAGCAGCAATCTTAAGGGAAAAAGGAGAACCGGTAATTCACCTTGGCGGCGGCGAACCAAAAAGTAAAGTTCCGTTGGATGCAATATTGTCTACAGCTGCGCACCTTAACACCGGAGAGATAAGATATGCACCTGCTGATGGTATTCCAGCATTGAAAAAAGCAATCATTCGTTATACAGAAGAATTTTATAATCGCAAAGTAGCTCCGGAAAATGTAATTGCATCCGGAGGCGCTAAACAAGCGATAATGGTTGCGTTGCAAGCAATTCTTAATCCGCAAGAAGAAGTTGTTTATCCGGCACCTTATTGGGTAAGCTATCCTGAGATGGCAAAACTTTGCGGTGCGATTGGAGTTCCAGCTCTACCGGAAGATGGAAGTTTTTATCCAAGAATTCAAGATATTGAACAGCGTGTAGGTTCTTATACGAAAGCTGTTATTATTAATAGTCCAAACAATCCAACTGGTGCAATGTATTCAGAAGAATTTATTTCTGATGTTGTAAACTTCTGCGAGAAAAAAGATCTATATTTGATTATGGATGATATTTATCATCGCTTAATTTTTGATGGCAGAAAAACAATAAATTGTTATGAGTATGCAAAAGATCTTTCAGAAAATTCTAAAATAATTCTTATCAACGGTGTCTCAAAACAATATGCGATGACTGGTTTCAGAATCGGCTGGGCTGTAGCAAATAAAAAAATAATTGAAGCAATGTCTAATATTCAAGGACATCAAACTTCCGGTCCTTCAATTCTACTTCAGAAGGCTGCTGTTGGTGCTTTGAACGGCATTCAATCCGGCGTAGAAAGTCTGCGAGTAACTTTAGAAAATAACCGCAATGTTATGATTGATCTTTTAAACTCTTTTGAAGGAGTAAAAGTAACAAAACCTGATGGAACATTTTATTGCTTTGCAGACTTTAGTAACTATCAAAAAAGTTCAAATAAACTTTCTGATTTTCTAATCGATAAAGTTATGGTGCTCACTGTTCCAGGTGCGGAATTCGGGTTGGAAGGTTATTTAAGATTAAGTTATTGTGGAAGTATAAAAGAAATTACTGAAGGTATAGAAAGAATGAAATGGGCACTCGACCCAAACTCGCCGAATGAATTATATATTGGCGACCGCAAGTTAGTGAGGGATTGGTCATGAGCAAATATTTAGAATTTAATACCCCGGCAAGTAAAGAAGCAAAAGATTTAGCTTCTGATTATGGATTATCAAACCACGGATTTAATTACCTCGATCGAGTCTATTGGAATCTTTCCGAAGCAGCACTTTACGAAGAAGCAATTTTCCGAAATGAAGGACATATGTCCGAAGGCGGTCCTTTTATTGTTAAAACGGGAAAACATACTGCACGTGCCGCTGCTGATAAGTTTATTGTTAAGGAAGAATCCACGGATGAAAATGTTTGGTGGGGAGTTCATAATCGTCCATTCAGTTTAGAAAAATTTAATTCGCTTATGCAGCGTTTGGAATCTTATGCTCAAGGCGAAGAATTTTTTGTGCAAGATTGTTACGTTGGTGCTGATCCAGAATACAGAATGCCAATTAGAATTATTACTGAGAAAGCATGGCATAGTCTATTTGTACGCAATATGTTTTTAACAACTTCTAATCCCGATGAATTGAAAAAATTTATTCCTGAATTTACTGTCATTGCTTCTCCTGGATTTAGAGTTGATCCAAAAATTGATGGAACAAGAACAGAGACAGGAATCATCATAAATTTTGATTCAAGAACTGCGATAATCGCAAACTCACTTTATGCCGGTGAAATAAAGAAATCAATTTTTACTGTTTTGAATTTCTTGTTAACATTTAGAGATGTTCTTCCAATGCATTGCTCAGCAAATGTTGGCAAAGGAGGCGATGTTGCTTTATTCTTCGGCTTAAGTGGAACTGGTAAAACTACACTTTCTGCTGATCCTAATCGCAGATTAATTGGCGATGACGAACATGGCTGGAGTCCTTACGGTGTTTTCAATTTTGAAGGCGGCTGCTACGCAAAAGTAATTCGTCTTTCCGCTGAAAGCGAACCGGAAATTTATGAAACGACAAAACGATTTGGAACAATTTTAGAAAATGTTGTTTATGATCTTGTTACAAGGAAAATAGATTTAAATGATGATTCAATTACAGAAAATACTCGAGCTTCATATCCATTGGAATTTATTCCGAACATTGTTCCGGAAGGTTTTGTACGTAATCATCCAAAGAATATTATATTTCTTACTTGTGATGCTTCTGGAGTTCTTCCTCCGATTGCAAGATTAAACCCTGAACAAGCACAATATCATTTCATAAGTGGTTACACTTCAAAAATTGCGGGAACAGAAATTGGTCTAGGTATCGAACCTCAAATTACTTTCAGTGCATGCTTCGGCGCTCCATTTATGGTTCGTCATCCATTTGAATATGCTGCCTTACTTAAAGAAAGAATGTTGAAGAATAAAGCGCAATGCTGGCTGGTAAACACCGGCTGGGTTGGCGGGAGATTTGGAGTTGGAAAGAGAATTAGTATTCGGCATACACGAAATCTGCTTAATGCAGCGCTTGATGGTAAGTTAGAAAAGGTTGAATATAGAAAAGATAAATTATTTGGATTCGATGTCCCTATAAGTTGTCCAGATGTTCCTCAAGATGTTCTTGACCCTTCAAGTTCATGGGGAAACAAAGATGAGTATTGGAAAAAGTACGATGCTCTTGCAGCAAGATTTATTGAGAATTTTAAATTATTTGAGAAAGGATCATCGCAAGAAGTAATAAATGCTGGTCCAAAGCGTTTATATCATATCTGAATCGAAAAATAATTTATTATGATTTAATTGCGTGTTTTCTTTAAAAGTTAACACGCTTTTTTTTTATTTAAATCAATAATGAAATTTCTTATAATTTGATTCCATAAATCATATTTTACTTTTATATATTCATATCTTTTTTTAGCTTCGCAAAAGTTTATTAAAAACTTTTTCAAAATTAATTTGCCTGCATATGGTCGATAAAATAAAACGATTAGAAAATATTTCGAGATTACTTGAACCTTCATCAAATGATAGAACTTATTTAATAAATAAAGCAATCCAATATTCTGAAAACTTTTTGAATTCCATTTCAGAAGTTCCTGCATATATTCAACCTAAAGAAAATTCTGACAATAAATTTGATAGGTCTATTTCATTTTCACATATTGATATCGATGAAGCACTTTCGTTTTTGAAAAATAATATTGATAGTACTGGAATTAACCCCGCTTCCGGTGGACATCTTGGATACATCCCCGGCGGAGGAATTTTTCATTCAGCTTTAGGTGATTATCTTGCCGCTGTAACGAACCGTTATGCCGGTGTTTATTTTGCTTCGCCAGGCGCAGTAAAAATGGAAAATTATCTTCTAGATTGGATGGCAGAAATAATTGGCTACCCCAAAACTTGTGGAGGTAATTTAACTTCTGGAGGAAGTATTTCAAATTTAATGGGGATTGTCACTGCAAGAGAAGCATTCAATCTAAAGCCAAAGCATATTGAAAAATCTGTTGTGTATCTAACAAGTCAATCTCATCATTCAATTGAAAAAGCTTTAAGAATTGCGGGATTGAAAGATTGTGTAAAACATTTTATTCCTATGGATGCGAATTACAGGATGAATGTAAACGAGTTAGAAAGTTCAATTAATAAAGATAAGGCTTCCAAATTAAAACCTTGGCTCGTTGTTTCATCAGCTGGTACTACTGATGTTGGCGCTGTTGATCCGCTTTTTGATATTGGTGAAGTGGCTTCGAGAAATGGTTTATGGCATCATATTGACGGTGCTTATGGTGCATTTTTTGTGTTGAGTGAATCTGGTAAAAATATTTTAACTGGAATGAAAAAATCTGATTCTTTAATTATGGATCCTCATAAAAGTCTTTTCCTTCCATATGGTTCTGGTGCAGTTCTTATAAAAGATAAAGAAGTATTGTATAAAGCTCATCATTACCAAGCTGGATATATGCAGGATGCACTTGAGCAGAATGAAGAACTATCTCCTGCTGATCTTTCACCTGAGCTTTCGAAACATTTTCGTGGATTAAGACTTTGGCTTCCATTAAGATTGCTTGGCTTAGATCCTTTCAAAGCTGCTCTTGAAGAAAAAATTCAACTAGCGCGTTATGCTTATGAGAAACTTAAAAATTTTGAGAATATAGAACTTGGTGTTTATCCTGATTTGTCTGTAGTTACTTTCAGGTTTATTCCGCTCAAAATAAATCCTAATGATTTTAACAAAAAAATAATTGAAGAAATTCATAAAGACGGCAGAGTTTTTCTTTCATCAACTTTATTAAATGGAAAATTTACACTTCGAATTGCAGTAGTTTCATTCAGAACTCATCTACAAGAAATTGATTTAGCGCTTGATATTCTGAAAGAAAAATATTCGAAATTGATTAAATCATTTTGAATTGTTGAAAAACATTCTAATCAAGATTGAAGTTAGATATAATAAATTTTTTTACTAATTTATACTTGTAAACCAAATGCGGACTTTTCCTAATTAAAAATTTATAATAATTTGAAAGGATCCAGTAAATGGAAAAACAGTATAAATCTTTTGAAGAGTTTTATCATTTTTATCTTTCTGAGCATAGTAATATAATTTGTAGAAGATTACATTTTACCGGCACTGCACTTTTACTTTTTATTTTGTTTTATACTTTGATCAGCACAAATTGGATTTTTCTTATTTCATTACCAATTGTTGGATATGGCTTTGCCTGGATTGGACATTTCTTTTATGAAAAAAACAAACCTGCAACTTTTAGATACCCATTCTTTAGTCTAGCCGGCGATTTTGTAATGTTTAAAGATATTTTAATTGGGAAAGTTAAAATTTAAAATCATAAAATTAATTTATTTATGGACTGGATTATTTTAATAATTGCGGGATTATTTGAGTCTGCTTGGGCAATTGGTATGAAATACTCAAATGGATTTACTAAACTTTATCCAAGCATTTTTGTAATTGTTACAATGGCAATCAGCGTGTATTTACTTTCTGTTTCAATCAAAACATTACCAGTTGGTTCTGCGTATGCTGTTTGGACGGGAATTGGCGCTGTTGGAACAGCTATATTAGGAATTATTTTATTTGGCGAATCAAAAGAATTAATTAGAATTGGATTTATCTTTTTGATTATTGTCGGAATAATTGGTTTAAAGATTTTCTCTGGGAAATAAATTTAGATTTTATTTTATTTCTTCCCCAATTCTTTTAGCCTGATTAAATAATTCATTAACTAAAATAATCGAACTTGAAAAATTCTTGAATCCTGCTCTCTTCAATCCGTCTACTGCCCATGTATTGCAAGTATTTAATAAATGGTATTCTCCTTTTGCTTTATAGAACTTCACCGTTCCATTAAAATGCTCACTCAAAAGAATTGATTTATTCGTTTTATCTAAAAGATAAGTTTCATGAATATAACTGCAAAGTGAATCTAGTTGTTCTTTATCAATTCTTATTTCAATAGCCCGGTCGGATAGACCAATATATTGATCGATAGATAAATTAAATGCAAAAACTCAAATCGTACTAGATGTTGGAATAAATAATGCGCGTGCAGCTAACAAAATATTGAAACCCGAATGTTGATAGAATTTTTCGTCGCCCCAGCCAACATCCACATAATTATAATTTTTAAATTGAGTAATTTCAGGCCACGTAGTTGTGTCTACCTGATTTCTTTGTAAGACAAGGCCTATATGCCATCTTTGTTTAACCAGCCAAATTTTATTGTCTTTATTTTCACCTTTTGGAAGTGAAAAAAGGGAGATTGGAATTGATATGACGATAAAAATCCGACTTAAATTATTCAATATTTTATTTTTTCGTTTCAAAGAAAATTCTAAAAATAATTTTCCTTTTCATATAAAATAAAATAAATTTATTTGTAATATGTAAGATAATTGGAAAAGTTTAATAATGACTGAAATAGTAAGTGCCGGATTGTTAATGTATTCATTCAAAAATAACGAGCTTCAAGTTTTTCTTGTGCATCCGGGAGGCCCATATTTTGAGAAAAAAGACGATGGTTATTGGGGGATTCCAAAAGGCTTAAAAGAACCAAATGAAGAGCTTTTAGATACGGCAATAAGAGAGTTTCTAGAAGAAACCGGCATTACACCTTACGGAGGTTTTATTCCACTAAGTTCAGTTAAACAAAAAAATGGTAAAGTTGTTTACGCTTGGGCTTTTATGTCTGAGAATGTAAATCAAATTCATTTGAGCAGCAATACTTTCGAAATCGAATGGCCGCCTCATTCTGGATTTAAAAAGAAATTTCCTGAAATAGACAAAGGACAATTTTTTAATATTGTTGAAGCAAAGGAAAAAATAAATGAAGCTCAAATTGAATTTTTATCAAAACTTGAAAAGTATTTAAAAACAATTTAAAATTTTAGAAAGCTCTAGGAGAATTAGAATGAAGAATATTCCCAATTACATTTATTTATTAGTAATAATATTTTTATTACAAAATATTATTCTTGCTCAAAATAATTCAGCTGTCCGGTCAAATAAATACACAATTGTTATCCATGGTGGTGCTGGAACAATTAGTAAATCATTACCAGATTCAGTTAAGAAAGCTTATATAGAATCTTTATCACATGCACTTCAAATTGGAAAAGATATTTTAGCTAATGGCGAAACAAGTTTAGATGCAGTTGAAAAAGTAATAAATTATTTTGAAACAGATCCAAAGTTTAATGCTGGCATTGGTGCTGTTTATACTTCCGATGGTACACATGAAATGGATGCGGCAATTATGGATGGCCGCGACCTTTCTTGCGGCGCAGTTGCTGGTGTTGAGCATGTACCCCATCCAATTTCTTTAGCAAGATTAGTTATGGAAAAAACTCCGCATATATTACTTGCTTATGATGGCGCAGAAAAGTTTGCTCAGAAAATGGGAGTAAAATTGGTTCCGCCCGAATATTTTGATACTCCAGAACGGTATAAACAATGGCAGGATTATAAGAAAAAACTTGAAGAGGGAAATCATGGAACTGTTGGTTGCGTAGCGCTTGATGAATATGGAAATCTTGCTGCCGGAACTTCCACCGGAGGAATGACAAATAAAATGCCTGGAAGAATTGGAGATTCACCTTTAATTGGAGATGGAACTTATGCTAATAATAAAACTTGTGCAGTCTCCTGCACCGGATGGGGAGAGAAATTTATAAAACATACTATTGCATTCAACGTTTCTGCATTAATGGAATACAAAAAGTTATCTCTTAAACAAGCTGTTGATGAATTGATATATAATCAATTACAGCCGAATGATGGCGGATTAATTGCTGTTGATAAAAAAGGGAATTACGCTATGCCTTTTAATACTTCCGGAATGTTTAGAGGAGTTGCAACTTCAAGCGGAAAATTTGAAGTGATGATATGGAAATAAATAACTTGTTTATCAATTCGTAACGAAGGTCATAAAACTTAAGTTGCTCGAATTTTATTTTACCTAATAAAAATAATCGAGGTTTATTATAGGAGTCTGTTATGAACCGACCAAAGCCAGGAGACTATATTCCATATTATGATAATTATATCAGTAAAATTGAAGGTAATGATGCAATTAAAGTTTTTGAAGAACAACTGAATAATACTTTTAAACTTATTAATAGTATACCGGAATCGAAAGGTAAATTCTCTTATGCTGAAGGCAAGTGGTCTATAAAAGAAGTAATCGGTCATATCATTGATACTGAAAGAGTTTTTGCATATAGAGCATTATGCATTGCAAGAGGAGAGAAAAAATCTCTTCCCGGATTTGAACAAGATGATTATATCCAAACTGCGGGTTTTAATTATAGAAAAATTTCTGATCTCGCTAATGAATATAAAAAAGTAAGAGAAGCTAATATTTTATTGTTCAAAAGCTTTGATGAAAATGCGTTGAATAGAAGAGGTCTTGCAAACAATAATGAAATTACTGTCAATGCAATATTATTTATAATTGCCGGCCATGAAAATCATCATTTAGATATTATGAAGGCTAAATATCTGAATTAGAATATTGGAATGATTAAAAAATTTTCTGAATCTCTTTGACTATTTTTTCAGTTGCACCTAAATTTTTCTGCACATAGTTTGATGAAATTTTACCTTTTAATTCCCGGTATTCTTCATTAATAAAAAGCTTTCTTAACTGCCTATAAGCTTCTTGTTTATTTCGAATTAGAATTCCTCCACCAAGCTTTAAAAGCTGTTGTGTTTCTTGTGAGTTTTCAATCTTTGGTCCAAACATTACAGGGATACCATAAACAGCGGCTTCAAGAACATTATGAATTCCTTGTTTAAAACTTCCACCAACATAAGCTGCATGCGCATAAGTATAAAGTGTAAGTAAAATTCCAATTGAATCAATAATAATTATTCTTTCATCTTTATAATTGTTTAGGAATGAAAAACGTATTGTTTTTAGCTTGCCATTAAATTCGTTTTCAATTTTTTCCAGATGGATTAAAGTTGGTTCGTGCGGAGCTATAATAAATATTACATCCTTATCGTACTTTGAAAGTGTAATAAATGCTGGTAAAATATTTTCCTCATCAGCCTCCCAAGTACTCCCGGCAACAAATATTTTTTTATCTTTTAGTAAATCATCTTTGATGAGGTTTCTAGCTTTTGCATTTAAACTTCTTGTGTATACACGATCAAATCTTGTATCACCAACTGCATTTAATTGTTTATGAGAACATCCAAATAATTTAAAGCCATTAGAATCTGCTTCGGATACAGTTAGAATTCTAGTAATATCTTTGAATAAAATTTTATGAAAATTTTTTATTAATGTAAACTTCCTCAATGAATTATTTTTCATTGTTGCATCAACAATAAAACACGGCACTTCTAAATCTTTCATCGCCCAAACCATATTTGGCCAATAGTCGTAGCGCATCATAATAGCAAGGCTAGGGTGAACAATTTGAATAAATCGTTTTGCATTTGAATAAGTATCAAAAGGAATATAAGAAATCAAATCAGCATTCGGATATTTTCTAGAATTTTCATAACCAGACGGAGAAAAGAAAGTAACTAGGATATTAATTTTATTATCTTTTCTTAACTCTTCAATAATTGGTTTTGCTTGTTCAAATTCTCCGAGAGATGATGAATGAAACCAAATTAATTTTTTTGATTTGTCAAGCGCCGCAGCGTTAAGTATCAATTCTTCAAAAATTCTTTTCCTTCCATTTACTCCTCTTTTAACTTTTTTATCAAAGAACTTTGCTGAATGGATCAAAAGATATAAGCATGGTATCACAATTGAATTATATATAAAAAACCAAATTTTTTTCATTAATTACTCAAAAGAAGTTTAAGTTTTTCTAATGCAGTTTGTGGAGTAAGTTCAAGCATACATTTAAAATGTTTTTTGGGACACTTGTCCTTTCCAATATGAGTGCATGGACGGCAATTTAGTTTAATATTTTCATAAATAATATTTTCACAATTATATGGCGTAAATCCAAATTCTTTTACAGTTGAACCAAAAAATGCAAGCAATGGGACTTTGAGTGCACTCGCCACATGCATTAAACCAGAATCATTACAAACTAAAGCTGAACATTGCTTCATGTTTACAGAAGTTTTATAAAGATTATTGCTATTGCAAAGATTTATAGAACTAGGAATCTTATTTGAAATTTCATAACATATTTGGAGATCGCTCTCACCACCGAAAAGTACAACTTGAAATCCTTCGGATGTTAATTTATTTCCCAATTCAATAAAATTGTCTTTTGGCCAAATTTTAGTAAAATGTCTGGAACCCGGTGCAAAGCCAATTATTTTTTTTTCTTCGTATAGCTCAGGTTTTATATTGCTCGGAAAAAATAAATCTAAACCTTCATCGTCTAATTTAAAATTATCTAATGACTCTGAATATCTGACCGGTATTTGAGGTGCATTTTTCAATCTATTAATTTTAAATTTAACAAGTAAAAATTTGTCAATAGTCCTTTTGTTAAACTTAATCAAAGGAGATTTAATTTTTTTTCTTATCCCGGCTGATCTAAAATTATTTTGAAGGTCAATTACCAAATCATACTTTTGCATTTCTAATTGAGCACGAAATCTTTCTTTCTCATTTATATCATTTGAATATTCAATAACTTTGGAAAGATATGGATTGAATTTCAACAAATCTTTGTATTCTTCTTTAAGAATAAAATCAATCTTTATCTCAGGATATTTTTTCTTAATTGAACGCACGAGAGGAGTGGTCAAAAGAATATCGCCCAAAGAGCTAAGTCTTATTATAAGAAGGTTTTTAACCTTTGTTAAGTTCAAAAAAATATGTATCCAAAAATTCTTTTAAATTCTGGACTAATTTACTTATTTCAATTTATTACTTCCACTTAAAAGTTGCAGATTTCGAGCTTCTAAAGTATTTTTGTGAGAAAATATAAGGGAATTATAATGTCATCATCAACACCTCCGGGAGTAAAAAAATTTCCGGAAGATTCTATTGAAAAAAGCGTATATAAAATTGTAGAAAGTTTAAGTGAATTTTTACCAATCGTAAACGACCGCAATCGGTTAGGCTTTTCTCTTTATAAATATGTAATTGGAGAAGGCGACGAACCTTTAGAAACTCTTAAAAATGCAAAAGTTCAAATTAAAGGAATTTCTATAGAGGAACTTGCTAAAAAAATTTCTTCGGAAATTGTGCATATAAAAAAAAGTAAATAATCTTTTAACACCTTTAAATCTAATTTTGGATAATTATAACATTCAAAATTTTTATCAATTCAAAAAGTATTCGTTTAACTGCTAAACTGATTAGTAACTTAAATCAATTTATCAGTTAAACTATTTATTATAATTACTACCTAATTTTAAACTTCAGTTAAGATTTATTACTTAAATAAATTTCGCTATTCACTTCTTCTTTAGCCATAAATTCTTCCACTTTCAATACATCTTCTTCACTGCCTATAAATATTGGTGTTTTTTCATGAAGATATTTAGGCTGAATCTCTAATATTCTATTCTTGCCGTTTGTTGAGCGTCCGCCTGCTGCTTCAATAATAAATGACATTGGATTGCATTCATACATCAATCTTAATTTGCCATTAGGATGGCGATGATCTGCTGGATACATAAATATTCCGCCGTACAATAGATTGCGGTGAATATCGGCAACCATCGATCCAACATATCTAGTAGAATATGGTCTTCCAGTTTTCACATCTTCTTCTTGAAGATATTTTATGTATTTTTTTAATCCAGGATGCCAATACAAATAATTACCTTCATTAAGTGAATAGATTGTCGATTTTTTCGGTATGCGAATATTTTCGTGAGAAAGTAAAAACTCGCCAAATGAAGGATCAAGAGTAAAACCATGGACTCCTTCTCCGGCTGTGTAAACGAAAATCGTACTTGAGCCGTAAACAATATAACCGGCAGCAACTTGATTAAAACCTTGCTGCAAGCAGTCTTCGATGGTTCCTGGGTTTCCGTCAGGAGAAATTCTTCTATAAATTGAAAAAATTGTTCCGATTGAAATGTTTGCATCTATGTTTGAAGAACCATCAAGCGGATCAAAAAGAAGAACATATTTTCCAACTTTGTAAGGTGAAGGAATATGAATAATATCTTCTTCTTCTTCGGATGCCATTACGCAAAGATGTCCGCCGTGGTCCATCGCGCGAATGATCATATCGTGAGCAAACATATCAAGTTTTTTCACTTTTTCACCATGAACATTATTGTCGCCGGTGAAGCCGAGAATATCAACAAGGCCGGCTTTATTTACTTCAAGTGAAATAACTTTTGCAGCTAAGGAAAGATCAGAAAGAAGTTTTGAAAGTTCACCGGTAGCTTCCGGGTGTTTTTTTTCGCCTTCAATTATGTGTCGGGCTAAAGTCATAAACCGTACTTTTGGCATGGCTGACTCCTTTTTATTAGTGAAAATATTAA
>DAIEML010000230.1 GCA_027349615.1 Ignavibacteriales bacterium
GTTTTCTTGCCAAGTTTTCTTTCCCTTACAAGTTTGCGAAGAATAGGACAAGGACGATAGCGCGGCTCGCCTAATGTAGCCCACAAAGTTTCCATCCATGCCAGAACTTCATCTAGTCCCATCGAGTCAGCCATTTCAAGCGGTCCTGTATTAAAGTTGTATCCGAGCCGCATCGCTGTGTCAATGTCTTTGGCGCTGGCAAGACCTTCTAAAAGAATATGCATTGCTTCATTGAGAAGAGGAACTATAGCGCGCGTTGTTACAAATCCTGGATATTCATAAACCTCAACGGCTGTTTTACCAATACGTGATGCAAATTTTTTGCTTACTTCAACTGTTTTGTCGGATGTATCAAGAGCACGCACTAATTCTACTAGCGGAACTTTTGGTACCGGATTTAAGAAATGCATTCCGATGATCTTGTCTCGGCGATTTGTTACTTCTGCAATTTTAGTCAAACTAAGTGTGGAGGTATTTGAGACAAAAATTGTTTCGGGTTTTGCAATCGCATCGAGTTCTTTAAATATCTTTTTCTTTAGATCGTAATTCTCGTCAACAGCTTCAATAACCAGATCGCATTCCGGAATTTCGCTCTTGTC
>DAIEML010000231.1 GCA_027349615.1 Ignavibacteriales bacterium
CTGTCGATGATACTTTAATTTCAACTTGTCCTTGATTTGTGTATTTAATCGCATTGTCAACCAAGTTCGAAAATATTTGTACAACAGAATACTCATCGCCAATGATATTTATCTTCTCTGCTTTTTTAGCATACAATAATTGAATTTTTTTATTCTCGGCTTTGAATTTATATTCGTTATAAATGTTTATCAGAATATCATTAACACATAATTCCTGAAATCTGCATTCATAATTTCCGGTCTGTAACTCCGACATATTAAGTATCAAATCAATAGTTCTAACAATTCTGCCGCCGGCCTGGTCAACGGCGTTGAAAGACTCATGTTGTTCTTCTACGCTTTTTTCATCAAGAGTTTCGCGAATAAGCTGTGTGAAATTCAGCAAATTATTTATGGGGGAGCGAATTTCATGCGACATCTGCGCGAGGAAATATGATTTCAGTTTCTCGGATTTTTCCGCGTTCTCCTTTGCTTCTATTAAAACCTTTTCGGCTTTCTTTAAGTCGGATATATCGGTTATAACAGCCACGCGTGCCGGTTTGTTTTCAAAATTTAGATCGTGAGATCGAGCAATAATTGTAATTAAAGTTCCG
>DAIEML010000232.1 GCA_027349615.1 Ignavibacteriales bacterium
AATTATCGCTGTACGTTGATCGAAATTAATAATTATTCCCGTATCGGTGCGCGTTCCGTCTGTTATCGGATCAACTTTGAGTCCCGGCACTGCAATAACCGTAAACTCCGGAACAAATTTTTTCAACTCATCTTTATCTGCCGTTGTAATGAACATGTTACGCGCAAACAAACTGTGCCATGCTTTTTCTGTAACGATGCGCACCGGAAGTTTGTAATCGGGATCTGAGCCGGCATAAACATCCTGAACAAAAAATTCTTCGCCTTGCGCCCACGCTTGAAGCCGTCCCACAAGCTGTGCCCATTTTTCGCGGGCGTAGGGTCGGTTGTAAATTCCCCACCAAATATCTTTCTGTGTGGATTCTTCTTGAACAACAAATTTATCTGCTGCGGCGCGCGCAGTGTGTTTGCCGGTATTGACAAGAAGCGGTCCTCCTTTAATCATTTTTCCTTCATTGCGGAAAATTGCTTCTTCGTACAAAGCTTCGTCGGGCAAATTCCAGAAAACTCTATCGAGGAAAGTTAAACCTTGATTTTTCAGTCTGAAATCCGAGGCGAGTTCCATTGCCTCTTTGGTTGCGGGGGTA
>DAIEML010000233.1 GCA_027349615.1 Ignavibacteriales bacterium
GGCTCAATGGAAAAAAGTGCCGGTAATGAAGGATCAGAAACTGAAAGAAGCTGATGCTAGAGCAGTGCTGGAATTTCTGAGAACCAAAAATTAATAATATCCCCGTAAACCTTGCCGACGGTTTTTACATTGCCGGCAGATGATTAGATATGCGTTAAATGTGAATTCAAATATTTGTCTAATACATCTGCCGGCAGGGCAGGGTAAAAATTAAAATAATCTTAATCGTAATCTTGCTCGTAATCGGTTTCTACCAAACCCATAAACACAATGTCGATTAAGATTAAGAGTAAGTTCAAGTTTAAGAGCAAGTTCAAAAATAATATTGAAAAACGCTTAGGAAATTACTGAAACAAAATCATCATGAAAAAAGGAATATTAGTCTTTATACTTTTTGTAATTGGAATTTTTGCCGGGTACTTTATTGTAAGCGGCAGCTTAAAGCCGCAGCCTACAGGCGACGATATATCGTTCAGCCATTACGCACACACTACACTTCACAAGATTAAATGTGTTAGCTGCCACCGTGGTGTTGAGACTCAGGAAATGGCTTCGGTGCCGAACATTCAAGTCTGCAGCA
>DAIEML010000234.1 GCA_027349615.1 Ignavibacteriales bacterium
AAATATCTAACCAATATATAAATAAATTAAAATCTATTTTTAACGAACACACTTCAACAAAAAACATAAGAACAATGTTAATAGCACTGAAAAAACTGCTCTCAGAAACAATGACATATATTGAGCTGCAAATAATTGCTCAATCTTTATATTCAATTATAGATTTTTATATAAAAAATGAAGATACACCTAGTTTACAAATTTTAAAAAATATTTTAACAAAATAAATTAAAATAACTATTGGATGGTTCTAATTCAATCTCATGAACAAATGATAAAATTATAATTCAAAGAAAATGAGATAAATCTTAGAATATTAATCACAAGTATTTAAAATTTTGATAATTTTATTTTTTTAATTTTTTTTATTGTATTATCAGAACCATTGCCGATAAGATAGAATCTGAAATCTTGTATATTCATTGAAAGCAGCTTAACCGCTTTTATCAAATCGAAAATTCCTTTTTCTAATAATAAATTACCTACAAAAACAATCCTCTTTTTTATTTTATGATTAAGATTTATAATTTTAATGGAAGAAGTATAATTTAATTCTACATAGGGAGAAAGATTAACT
>DAIEML010000235.1 GCA_027349615.1 Ignavibacteriales bacterium
TGAACAGAAGCCATCAGATCACCAAGCATATCTCCAATCACCTGTCCAAAATCAATCCGCATAGCAGGCAATATTGATTCTACTTTTATTCTAATTTCGTTTGAAACTTCATCCGTAGTTTTATTTCTCTTTTTCTTTAGTTGAATTAAAAAGTCTCCGCGGTTTGGTTCTGTAATAAAAAATCCCATCTGCGTTCCGGTTCTTCTTGAAAATGATTCTACTTCCGGAGTCTTCTGCAAAATCTGATCTACGAGTTTCAACATTTTATCTGTTGCTTCCAGAGATGCGCCGTTAGGGCTTGCATAATCCAGCACAATTGACCCTTCATCCATTTCCGGTAAAAATCCCGAAGGCAATGTTGGGATAATAAAATAAGCAGACGCAATTAGAAGAAAAATAAATAGAGCAGAAATCCACGGTTTTCTGATAAAGAAGTAAATCCAATTTCTTTGCTTAATATTTTTGATAGAACTTTTAACGGTGTGTTCTTCTTTTGAAAACAAAATGTAAATTACCGGCAGTCCAATCCAGGTAACAAAAAAAGAAGAGACGAGCGTAATAATCATTGTATC
>DAIEML010000236.1 GCA_027349615.1 Ignavibacteriales bacterium
GGAAATAATATCCCCGTGGGCTGGGCATTCGATATTACGAATTTCGTTTTCTGGGTCGGTATCGGGCACGCGGGAACTTTGATCTCAGCGATTCTTTTCTTGCTAAGACAAAAATGGCGTACCGGCATTGCACGTTTCGCAGAAGGCATGACCATTTTTGCGGTTATGACCGCAGGTTTGTTTCCGTTAATACACGTCGGACGTCCGTGGCTTGCAGCTTATCTTTTTCCATATCCGAACCAGCACTCGATTTGGGTTAATTTCGATTCGCCTCTTTTGTGGGATGTGTTTGCGGTCTCTACTTATTTCATCGTGTCATTAATTTTTTGGTATGTCGGATTGATTCCGGATTTTGCAACTCTTCGCGAAAGAACAAATCACAAAATCAAAAAGATTATTTACTCAATTTTTGGAATGGGCTGGCGGTTTTCAAACAAACATTGGCAGCACTACGAAATGGTTTATCTTATTCTTGCCGGATTCGCAACGCCGCTAGTTCTTTCGGTTCATACAATTGTAAGCTTCGATTTTGCCGTTTCAATTCTTCCAGGATGGCATGCAACAATTTTT
>DAIEML010000237.1 GCA_027349615.1 Ignavibacteriales bacterium
TTATTATATCCAATCCGTGCGCTCGTATTTTGGGATGTGATTGCATTAAAGACGGCTGAAAATTATCTTAACAATAAATTAAATTCAGGAGAAAACATGAAGCTAAGAACTGAAGAACATTATGGTGCCGTGGTCATTGAGTTAAAAGGTAATGTGATGGGCGGACCAGAAGCTCAGGAATTCAGCGATACACTTCACAAGCTGATTGACGAGAATAAGAAGAATGTAGTAATTGATCTTGCCGAAACGAAATTTATGAACAGCTCCGGTTTAGGTATGTTAATAAGCGGTTACACAACAATGAAAAACGGCGGTGGATATATGAAACTCGCTAACGCTACCGAAAAAATTGAAAGCCTTTTAATTATCACTAAATTGATCACGATTTTTGAGCATTACACTTCAGTAGAAGAAGCGCTAAAGAGTTTTAAATAGAATTTTCATTCTTTTTAAAGTAAGCTCCGGCGCTCAACGGCTCCGGAGTTTTGTTTTCCTACCAAAATTTTAACTGAGGAATAAATGAGTGTAACCGTTGTTGTGGGCAGTCAGTGGGGTGACGAAGGCAA
>DAIEML010000238.1 GCA_027349615.1 Ignavibacteriales bacterium
TTCAATCGAAAAAAGACATTGATACTTTCATCAAATTCGCTTGGAAAATTTATGCAAACGATCCGTATTGGGTTCCGCCGTTAATATATGATAAGAAAAAGATATTAGACCGTAAAAAAAATCCATTTTTCAAACACGCAGAAATGGAAATGTATCTTGCCGAAAAAGACGGCGAACTTGTTGGAAGAATAGCGGCAATCAAAAACGATCTTCACAATAAATACCATAACGACAGCGTTGGTTTTTTTGGGTTTTTTGAGTGCATAAATGATCAGGAAGTAGCCAATAAACTTTTTGATACTGCTAAAGATTGGCTTAGCAAACAAGGATGTAACGCAATGCGTGGACCGGCTAATCCTTCATCTAACGATGAGTATGCTATGCTGCTTGAAGGATTTGATGATGAACCACGATTATTAATGACTTACAATCCTCAGTATTATCTTACTCTATGTGATAATTATGGTTTGAAAAAAGCAAAAGACCTTTACGCTTACAAACTCGAAAATCCAAAAGTAGTTGGTTCGGAAAAATTAAGAAGAGTTGCAGAGATAGCTCAGAAACGT
>DAIEML010000239.1 GCA_027349615.1 Ignavibacteriales bacterium
TGATAGTTTTGTTTCCGGTAAATAAAAAAATAAAATAACCAATAAAAGAAACAAAAATGAAAAGAAGCGAAACAGTAAAATATAAGGAACCGTCAAGTACGGATATATTCGGAGAAATCATAGTTATAACCTCTGGCAACTCTTAACGTGTTTAAATTAATTTAAGTATTTTTTTAGTTCATTAATTTTTTGAGCGAATTTCTTGTAAAAAGAATTAAATTTCTTTTTCGGTATAGAAATTATTTCAATCTTTGTTTTTTTACCGTCATTAATGCCGTATAGCGATATCCACGTCTCTTCATGGTTAAAGAAAAATGAAAAAAATAAAGAAATCATCTTCAATCTAAAAGCTGAAAAAGAAAATCTGTTTACTGTCATTGATGAACTGAAAATCAAAATACAAAAATATCAAGAAGAGATAAATCTTGCAAATGAAAAAGTTGAAGAAATAAAAAGTGTTAACAGCGAGCTTCAAAGCACTATTGAAAAGCTACAGAATGAAATAAAAAAATAAAAAATTTTAGAATCTTTGACATAAGGAAAGGATAATCTGAATGCTATTCTAG
>DAIEML010000023.1 GCA_027349615.1 Ignavibacteriales bacterium
CCTTTGTTACAAATAATCCGGAGCTAGCCAAAAAAGCAAAAATGATTCGCGATCATGGAACTTTGCAAAAGTACCAGCATGAAATTTTTGGACATAATTATAGAATGGAAGGAATTCAAGGTGCAATTCTCGGTGTAAAGTTGAAATATCTAACAAACTGGACCTTTGCAAGAAGGAAAGCAGCGAATAAATATCGGGAGCTTCTTTCAGATGTTCCAAATATCAAATTGCCAAAAGAGATGCCTTACGCAAAACATGTTTATCATTTGTTTGTAATTCAGGTGAGAGAAAATGGCAAACCTAATAATCCTGAATTGCGAAATTTATTAGCGAATTATTTAACAGAAAGAGGAATTTCAGTTGGTTTCCATTATCCAATTCCTCTGCATTTGCAAGAATGTTTTAAATATTTAGGATATAAGAAAGGCGACTTTCCGGTTGCTGAAGCATTAGCTGATAATTGTATTTCGCTGCCAATGTATCCGGAATTAACTGACGCTCAAATTGAATACGTCTGTTCAAATATTAAAGATTTTTTTAATCATGAAATTGAAAGCAATAATGCTGCGTTAAGTAATTTGAGTTCTAAATAAACTAATACAAAAATTTCTTCGGGAATAACATGGGAAAGAACAAAGTAATTAATTTATATGATATTGATAATGAATTTGAAAAAGCGATCAGCATAATAAGAAGCATGTATTATATTGGCGGTGTATTTATTTATCCAACCGATACTGTATATTCTATCGGCGCAAATCCTCTAAACTTATTGGCAATTGATAGACTAAAGAAAATAATTTCACCCAACATTTTTTCGGAAGCGACATTACTTGTCGGCAGCATTTCGGACTTGAACAATTACATAGAAATAATTTCAGAAAAACATTTTGAGTTTCTAAATTCAATTTGGCCAAACCCAATTAATGTTATTTTCAGACTCAACAGGCAATTCAAAAATTTATTCGGCATGGAGCAAGCGGTATTTAAAATTCCAAACAACAGATTTTGTTTAAAACTTCTCGCAGATGTTGGTGGTCCTTTGCTAAGCATTAAATTAAAAAATGTTCATACAACTTGTAAGTGTTATGAAATTTTTAAGGAAGAATATTCCGAACTGGTTGACGGTATTTTCTTTACAAATAAAGAATCATTTAATGATGATTCCGCTTTAGTAGATTTAACTGATCATAAACCTTTGATAATAAAAGAAAACAAAATCAAACTGAAAAATCTAATTGAAGAGTATCGATACGTTTGCTAATAAATAAAAGGGAAAATTTAAAATGAAAACTTTTTTTAACTTAACAACGGCACTATTCTTTATGGCAGCAATATTTCTAGGAACAATTTTGATAATTGCACTTTTTTAATATACGGTTAAATGTATAATCTTATTTGAAAAGTTGTGAAACAAAAACTTAATCTAAATGATAAAGATTGCAAAATATAAATTCTTTTTTGCTTTGTCGGATTTAATAATTTTATTTTTTATCCTTATCGTAACTTCATTTACATTAGATAAGATACTAAATATTGAAATCCGAAACGCGAACGGAAATATTGGAGCGTTGCTACTAACATTCGCTCTTATTTTGATGTCGTTTTTAATATTTAGTTTTAATAATCTTTATAAGATTTCATTAATTCTTGTCCGATCGGCTCATACAACAGCAGTAATAAAATCTTTATTTTATTTAATGATAATTTCAGTTCCAACTTCATTAGCAGTTTTTGAAATTGATTTATTAGAAATGCTAATCATAGCGATAAGTTTTGTTATAATATTTTTCACCGTGTCCTATATTGTTCGAGTTGAACTACTTCGAAGATTGTATTCAGTTTTAAAAAAGAAAGGATTAAGAAGAAAAGTAATTATTGTAGGAGATGGAAAGCCTGGAAGAATACTTGCAACAAAACTAACTTTTGAAAATCCTATCGGGATAAACATAGTCGGTTTTATAGATGATCAAAAAAATGTTGGCGAAGAAATTATCGATGGGAAAAAAGTTCTTGGTAAATACAACGATATTCAAAATATTGTTAATGAATTTGCTATTGATGAGCTTTTGATTTCTTACGATACAAAAGATTACGAAAAACTAATGAGTATAATTGATTACTGCGGTGAAGCTAATATTAATGTTAAAATTACTTCGGACTTGCTAAAAATAATTCCGCAAAAAGTTTACACTGAAAAATATGCAAACATTCCGGTGATAGACGTTTCGCATTCTCATCAAAATTGGCTAGTTATAAAATTTAAAAGATTATTCGATTTACTTTTTGCCAGCTTAGGTTTTCTATTTCTATCTCCGTTTTTATTAATAATCGGATTACTCATAAAGTTATCATCAAAAGGACCAATATTATTTCATCAAGTAAGAATTGGAAAGAACGGACAGCAATTTAATTTTTATAAATTCCGAACAATGCATTTACAAAAAGAAGATGACAACGAACGAAAAGAAAAAATGTTAAAGTTTATGAAGGAAGATCAACATTCGGGAAACGATACAAAAATAATTTCTAACTCTCGAATAACTAAGATCGGCAAAATATTGCGCAAAACTTCTTTGGATGAAATGCCGCAGCTATTTAATGTAATTAAAGGTGAGATGAGTCTTGTTGGACCAAGACCGTGTTTACAATATGAATTTGAAAATTATGATAACTGGCAAAAAAGAAGATTGAGTGTTATTCCAGGCTGCACAGGGATGTGGCAAGTTGTAGGCAGAAGTTCGGTTTCATTTAAAGATTCAATTGTGTTAGATCTTTATTATATAAATAATATGTCGCCATGGCTTGATCTTCAGATTTTAATTAAAACTTTACCAGTTATGTTATTTGGAATCGGTGGCAAGTAAGTTCGTTAAGATGTACGTATGATTTTAAAATAGGAGGAAAAAATGAAAATTGGAATAGTCGGACTAGGATATTGGGGACCAAATTTAATTAGAAATTTTTTAGCTCAGAAGTCAGTAGACGAAGTTATCGCATGTGATATCAAAGAAGAGAGAATAGAAATGCTGAGATCAAAATTTCCAAATGTTCAGTTTATCAAAGATTATAAAAGTTTACTGGCTTCTGACATTGATGCTGTTGTTATTGCTACACCGGTTGATACGCATTTTAATCTTGCTAAAGAAGCCTTGGAAAATGGAAAACATGTTTGGGTTGAAAAACCATTTACAAGTTCAACAAAAAAAGCTGAAGAATTAATAAACTTAGCAAGTTCAAAAAATTTAAGAATCTTTGTTGACCACACTTTCTTATATACCGGTGCTGTAAAAAAAATTAAAGAGCTTATTCTAAAAGGAGAGCTTGGAGAAATTCTTTATTTCGATTCTGTAAGAATAAACCTTGGTTTGTTTCAGCATGATGTAAATGTTATTTGGGATCTTGCGCCTCACGATTTATCAATTATGAAATATCTTCTTAGTGATAAACAAGCTGTCGGCGTTACTGCTTGCGGAATTTCTAGTTATTATGAACTCGAAAATTTAGCTCAGCTTTCAGTTCATTTTCAGGATAATTCTTGCTTTGCTCATTTCCATGTTAATTGGACTTCGCCAGTAAAGATTCGTCGTATTATAATTGCCGGCAAGAAAAAAATGTTGGTGTTTGATGATTTGGAAAATTCTGAAAAAATAAAAATATACGATTGCGGAGTTGATATTACATCTACAGAAAGCATACATAAAGCATTAGTTCAGTATCGTACCGGCGATATGTATTCACCAAAAATTGAACAAACTGAAGCTCTTAATTGCGCAGCAAAAGAATTTATAAATTGTATTTTGGAAAATAGAGAGCCGCTTACGAGCGGAATTGATGGAATGGAAGTAGTCAGAATTCTTGAAGCATCAGATAAGTCAATCAAGAATAAAGGAATGATGGTTAACTTAAATTCTTCATCAGATGAAGAAATTTATAAACCGGGCGAAGAATTTCACGAGTATGTTTAATGAAATCAAAAAAGAAATTGTAAATATGAAAATTAAAATTGATGAATGGGAGAACTAAAATGGATAATCAAATTATTTCTAATGTTGAAATGGGAAAGAATGTTATGGTATTTAATTTCGTAAATCTTTATGGATGTAAAATCGGAGACAACACAAAAGTTGGATCTTTTGTTGAGATTCAGAAAAATGCGACGATTGGGAAAAACTGTAAAATATCATCACATACTTTTATTTGCGAAGGTGTTCACATTGAAGATAATGTCTTCATCGGGCATAATGTAACTTTTATAAATGATAAATATCCTCGCTCAACCTCGAATGGAAAACTTCAGACAGAAGCAGATTGGAAAGTTGTTGAAACATTTATAAAAGAAGGTGCATCAATCGGATCTTCGGCAACAATTCTCTGTGGTGTAACAATCGGGGAAAATGCAATTGTAGGAGCTGGTGCTTTTGTAACTAAAGATGTTGCTCCCAGAACAATAGTCGCTGGAGTTCCTGCACATATATTAAAATTAGAAACAATTTTATAAAATCTATTACCCACCAATAAAATTTATCTAAACAATTAAATTAAACTTTTTTCAAAGTTCGGTTCGAGGTTTGATATGAAACGCAAACTCTATTTAATCTTTTTTTTGATTATAATTTTTAGCATTCCTCACTTTGGGCAAAAATTATTACCCGGAGACGGTATTCGAATTTTATTTTACAACATATCTGATCCGATTACCGGAGATTATTATGTACAAAAAGATGAATCCTTAATGCTGCCATACCTTGGTAGAATTACTATTCTTGATCGAGGTTTTGATAGTGTTAAGAAAGAGATTGTTACAAAATATTCTTCATTATACAGAAATCCTGAAATAACAATCCTACCTCTATTAAAAGTAAATATTTTAGGTGAAGTTCGTCTTCCCGGATATTATTACGTAACCGGAATTGAAAAACTTTCCGATCTCATTGCAAAAGCCGGCGGAACAACCGCAGATGCTGATTTAGAAGACATTTATATTACTCGCGACGATAAACGAATTGAAATTAATGGCCAAAAAATAATAGAGAACGGAAGTAAGTTAGATGACATTGGATTAAAATCCGGCGATGGGATTTATATATCGCGCACTTGGTTTAGTGGCAATACATCAACAATAATTTTTTCAACAATTGCCGCAATAACTACAATAGTTGCCGCAATAATATATACAACTCGCTGAATTTAATATGAGGATAAGAATATGAATTATGATCAATTAAATGAATTATTAAAAGCGCAATCAGCTTCAAATAAAAAAAATTTCGAAGATTTTCTTAAAGTATTAATTAAAAGGAAATGGTTTATAATAATTTCTTTTGTTCTGATTTTTATAGGCGGTTATTTATATATGAAATATACAACGCCAACTTACGAATCTACAGTTCTGCTTAAAAAGGAACAGACAAAGGATCAGAATTTTAGAGAAGATCTTTATAGAAGATTTGTTTCATTGCAATCCCCAGATGATATAACCACAGATATAGTTATAGTAACTACTAAAAACGTCTTAGATAAAGTTGTGAATAATTTAGAATTGAATTTTCAAGTCGATAATATTTTTATCACACGTGATGGGAATTATGAAATTCAAAAAACTTTACCATCTTATAATTTCTGGCTCGAGAATGATTATTCTAAAACTTCAAAATTTCCAGTCATTTTAAGTGCAAATGCGGATTCGGTATCAAAAACTTCAAAATATTTTATAACATTTAAATCAAATACTCAATATGATCTTTATAGAACCGATGAAAAGACAAATACTTTTATAAAAGGATTTCAAAGTTCTTCTGAGAATGAAATAAATGCTGATGGATTTAGATTAAATTTTTATTGGCCGAATGTTAAACCTGGATCTAAATTCTATTTTACGGTTTATAATGATTTAACTGCTTATTATTTGCTTAAACAAAAAATTTCAGTATCTCAGAAAGAAACTACCAATTTAATTGAAATTTCAGTAAAGGATAATAATCCCCAAACTGCTCAGCTTATTGCGCGGACATTAATAAATAAATTTAACGATGCAAGAACAGAACAGCAGCGTGAAAATATTCAATCGTCATTTGTATTGATTGATACGCAATTGAATGAAGTTTCTAAAAAATTAAAATTAGCTGAAGATAATTTAAGTGCTTATCAATCTGTAAATGGAATTACAAAGTTAAATAGAAGTTCAGATGAAATTGTCAGCTCTTTAAGTAGTCTTGAATCCGAAAAGATTAATACAGATTTAAAACTCAGTGAGTATGAAGAGAAAAAAGCACAAATGTCAAAAGAATATTCTAATAAAGGATATTTTGATCAAACGTATTTATCCCCGAATCAAACAGATCAAGCCTCAAGTCCGTTTGCATCATTATTAAAGCAGCTCTCTGATCTGGAAGTTAAAAAAATTGAGTTGCTGCAAAAAGAAACAGAATCGCATCCGGATATAATTAATATTAATAATCAAATAGAAAAAACTAAAAATCAACTTAGCTCGTATAATCAGAATACTTTGACTGCTTATGATATAATTATCAATTCGTTGAAAGAAAAAAAATCTAAGCTAAATAATTTAATCGGAGGTTATCAGTCAAGACTTCAAAATCAGCCAAAGAAAGAAACAATTCTTGCCGGTTTAACTAGAGATAAAGTTGTTTATGAAAAAGTTTTTAATTTGCTTTTGGATAAGCGAGAAGAATTACGAATGAAAGAAATTTCGCAGTTGCAGGATATTGTTGTGGTTGATAATCCTACTTTACCAATGGTGCCGGTTTTACCGAACAGATATCTAACTGCTGCTGCATGCTTATTTATCTGGGCTGGAGTTGTAATTTTATATTTGTTTACTATGGAATATCGAGAGAAAAAATATCTTAAGCTTGATGAAGTTGAATCTAGGTTGAGGCTGCCGCTTTTATCAATTATTCCATCTTATCCTGCAGATTTTAAAAAGAATATAAAAAAATCTAATGAGTTAACGGATAGATTTGCCTCAATTTCTACAAATGGAAGTGGAATAAATGAATCATTCAAAGTTTTGAGGACGTGGTTAACATTTTGTGCTAAGGATGATAAAAGAATAATTATGATTACTAGCTGCGAAGAACATTCTGGGAAAACATCTGTAGTTGCGAATTTGGCACTTTCGTTAATTTCAATTGAGAAAAAAGTTTTAATGATAGATGCCGATTTAAAAAGATGTACACTTTCAGACATGTTTAATATTTCACGAAGTTTACCTGGATTAAATGCTTTCCTAAAAGGTGAGCAAAATAAACCGCCGATTATAAATTTGAACAGTGTATTTGGTAAAACACCAAATGAAAAATTCTTAAGTATTCTTCCTGCTGGAGACGTAAGTGAGCAGTCAAGTAATCTATTGCAATCAAATAAAACAACTGAGTTGATTAACGCATTAAAAAATAGCTCATACGATTATGTATTGATTGATACACCTCCAATAACTCGTGTAGTTGATGCTCTAATTTTAAGCAGGATAATTAACAATCTCATTTTAGTTGTAAGATATAATTATTCTTTAAGAGAAAGTGTGAATTTCGGAATTGAAGAATTGAATAAAGACAAAATAAATATACTCGGTGTAGTAGCAAATGATTGTAACGTAACCAGATCAACTTTTAAACATAAATATGGTTACGGTTACGGTTATAAGTATGCTTATGAACCTAACCGAGATAAAAAGAATAAAAAAATATCGAAAAATTCTGCAGCAGTTTGATTGAAATATAATCATAGAATTGAAACACTTTCTAAAAAATGTAAAGGGGAAATAATCTTTAAAAGATTTTTCCCGCAAATATTTAATCGAAAAGTTTCAAATGCATACACTTAAAAAATTTACTGAAAATATTAGCTGGTTAATTATAGGAACAATCATATCGAATGTGATTTCGATAGTTGTAAGTGTAGTAATTATCCGAAAACTTAAAGTTGAAGATTATGGTATTTACAGTTTGTTCATAGGAAGTTTGTCAATACTTTCAATTTTTTCTATAAATGGAATTCTTTTAGCATTAAGAAGATTTATTCCGGAGATAATACAAAAACAATATTTTTCGTTTCATAAATCAATAATTATAAAATTATACTTTATCTCATTGGTTGTAACCTTCGTCATCGTACTAATCATTTTCCAATTTAAAAAAGAAGTTGGCATAATTCTTAATATTAATCAATTTGAAGTTTATTATTCAATATTTATTATAAATATATTTTTTTACTTACAAACAACATTATCTCAAGACATTCTGGGCTCTTTATTTGAGCAAAAATTTATTGCAATAACTACCATAATCGGAATGCTGGCTAGAGGAATTTTGTATTCAATATTTTTCTCAAATCTTACTATTAATTTAATTTTTATTATCGAAGCTATTTGTGTCGGTGTAAGAGGAATACCTTCAATCATTTATTTATATATAAGAATTCAGAAATTAACGAAGCAAAAGAATACTGAGATAAATTCCGATGAAAAAAAAGGAGTTCGAAAAAGGATTACTCGATATGCTTTACTTTCGACTGCAAATGAAATTGGTGAAGGCGGTTTTAGTCAAGTTTCAGATTATTATTTTATATCAGCATATCTTGGTCCGTTTTCAATGGGATTATATGCTTTCCCATATAGATTATTAAGTTCAATTTTTAGCTGGATACCAATTGAAAGGATCAATAACATTTTCAAACCATATTTTATTAATAAATACTATGAAAAAAATGAAGATCCCGTTTATCTAACAAGCATGTTTAATTTTTTGTTTAAAATATATTTTTTGTTCTTTGGTTTGCTTATCTCGTTGATAATTTCTTACCAGGAGTTAATTAATATTTATTTATTCAATTCAAAATATATTGAAACACAATTATTATTAGCTGTAATACTGTTTTTTTATATCTTCAATGCTTTAGGATATCCAACTCATATAATAATTGAAGTAAAAGAAAAAATTGAATATACGTTATATGCAAAAATATTTGCTGTCTTTAATGTAATTGCTGTAATATTTGTTTTGAAATATACTGATTGGAATTTAATCGGCGTTGCGTTAGCTACTGGTATATCGAAATTTTTTAGGTTCTATTATTTGTATTTAGTAATCAAAAAAATGAGTAAAGTTAAAATATTATCAACCGGGTTATTAAAATCTTCTGCAATTATAATTTTATCCGGATTAATAATGTTTTTAATAAGCTTGATTAATAATTTATTCTTACAGCTAATATTACCTTTCTTTATAGGAGGGATTTCATTTCTTGTCCTTTATAGGTTAATAAAACCATTTGATAATAATGAAGAAATTTTGCTTTCAAATTTTATAAATAAATTTTCTGTACGAATGAATTTCATATCCAAAATTTTTGCTCTTGAACATCCCTAAAAGTTTTAAACGATCATGAATCTTACGCTTTATTTACTTTATATAATTATTTGCCTTAAATTTTTATATCCATTTTTTATAAGGTATTTTAATTTCTCACAACTCCCCTGGTTTACAATTCCATTATTGATTATGGGAATGTTTACCGTCACTTATTCTAAAGTATATTTTTCAAATGAAAAATTTATTTTTTCTGAGAGCAAACTAAAGTCATATAAATATTTATTCATAATATTTTTGTGTGTCATCTTCCTTAGCGCCTTTCTGAATTTAAATAATATGTTGTTAGTTATGAAATCTTTATTTGAATACAGCATAATTTATATCATTTTATTTCTAGCAGTAATTGAGATGGAAATGCGTGAAAAAGATCAGGAAAATGTTTTAAAGTTTATTTACGCAATTCTGATATTGCAAATTCCAGTTACTGCCTTTCAATATTTAGTAATCGGATCATCAGACGCAGATATGAACGGTGGAACAATTTCTGATACAATTGTCGGAGGCACAGGTATAATTGCTGTTCTGATGACTTTCTTACTTGCTTTCGCAATATGTCAAATTTTAATAAAAGGAATAAATTTTAATAGAATTGTTTTAGCAATATTTACAACAATTCCTGTCATTGCCGGTGGCGGCAGAATTGCCATTATACTATTCCCAATGACAATTCTTATTAGTGTATTTAGCGTTTACCTGTTAAAACAGAATAGAAAAATATCTTCATTCATAAAAGGATTACTTGTTTCCATTGTTGTGTTATCGTTATGTGCTGTAATCTTATTCCAAGTAATTCCACAAACGAAATATGCTAAATTTCTTGATATTAAAACTATAAGCACCGTTCAAAATATCGAAAAATATGATAAAGGAAATGATTGGAAGGAAAGTAGAATATTAGGTTACTATCTTTTATTTAACAGTATTTATAAAAGTGATTTGAATATTTTTTTGGGAATGGGTAATGAAGTTATTACCAGTTCAAAAGCTGCCGGTGTAAAACAAATGGGAATAGATTTTTTAGTTAATCGTCCTGATGCAATGATTTTTCTCTCCGGTACAGGTATTTCCGGAATGCTCTTAGTAATTATAATTATATTAATAAGTATACCAACTCTTAAAAGTCATCTTAAAATTGAAACTTCACCGTTCATGACTGCTGTAGCGCATTCGTTAATTCCGGTTGCATTCATTTTGATAGTTGCTCTATTTTACACTCAAGCATGGATTTCGCACATAGGAATGATTTATTGGATAATGCTTGGAATTTTATTTAAGAGGTTGTCTGTTATTAAAAGAGGAATTGTTTTATTAACTATTTATAATTTTTATAAAGAAACAACTCCAATATTAAATCAGAATTCAGATAGTATTTAGCTATAAATTTATTACAGTTATTCAATTCCCAAAATCAAATTAAAATTAATATTCAATAACGATAATCATTTTTAAATTCTTGTTTGAACAATTTATATGCAAAAGGTAAATTTTTTCTGGAGCGGACCAAGCTTCGGGTTTTTAGAATTCCTTGTTTTAAAAAGTCACATTAAAGTTGGCCATAATGCGGTCTTATGGCTGCATGGAGAAAAGCCTGAGACAAATTATTGGAAATTTATTGAATCAAAAGTTGAAGTTAAAAATGCTGATGAGATTTTTGATACGACAAATTTTATTGCCGATGGTGGTAATTTTAGGACCGCAGCTGATTTATGGAGATTTAGTTTATTGTATAAAATCGGGGGTCTTTATTGCGATACCGATGCTTTTGCATTAAAAAAATTTCCAGATGATGAGTGGATTATTTGTTCTGGTGAGCAATATCCAGATTTACTTTCCATTGGTGTATTAAAAGCTCCTGCAGGTCACCCAATGTTTATAGAATGTCTTGAAAAAACTGAAAAATGTTGGGGAAATGTTAAAATTTTTTCATCAATTTATCTTAAGCATTTTGGTAATCTTAATCCGACTCATAAAAATGAATCTTTTTATCCATATAACTGGAAATCTTATTGGTTATTATTTAAAAAAAATGAAATTCCATTAAATGCATACAGTATACATTTTTATACTAACGTAATTGAAGCTCATATCAAACGAAACAAAGAAATTAGATTTAAATATTATTTACCCATGTTAAGAGATATTCCCCAAAAAAAAATTGATATTAAATGGTGTGAGAAAAATCCAAATACACTGCTGGGAAAATTATGGACTTGGGTAAACTAAAATTAAAATGATCAGACTTATATAACATAATTATTTCTGCTTAAATAAAATTAACCAATTTAAAAAGTAACAAAATGCTGACCGAACAAACAGCAGAAAAAATATCACAAAAAGAATTTAAAAAAATAAGTATACCAGTAAGCCCTAGGAATAAAAACATAATTAAAAAATTTATTGAAGACTTACTATTAAAAATAAATTATTTTATTTATTTCAAAACTAGAGTTTACCAAAAAATTATTAAGCTTCTTTGGCCAATAAATACTCCTGGCGAAATAATTTGGTTAAATCCCAGTTTAATAAATTATATTGTATTTAATAATAAACATGGAAATAACTTAGCGCATTTAAGTGAAGTTAATTCAGGAAATTGGGATTTAGATCAAGTGAAAATTAAAGAGTTGGATATTTACCAATCTTTATGGGAATGCATAATAAATAATCAGCCACTTCGTTCAACTAAATTCTATAATCCAAATATTAAAGATAATTCGGACTACAAGAAAGAAGGTGTTCTTAGAACTTGGGAATACATTTCTGAATACGAATATGAAATAAGAAATAAAAAAATATTGAATCTGATAAAAGACATTAAAGAGAAAGGTTTTAGAACACAATTACAATTGGATGAAGTACCTAATGATGAAATTCTTGTGAAAGTTGATAGGAATGGTAGAATTCTTTTGTTCAATGGCATTCATCGATTTTGCATTGCAAAAATTTTAAGATTAAATGAAATACCTGTAATAGTAAAAACAAGACATACTGAATGGTATAATTTTAAAAATGAGCTGACAAATTATATCAAAAAACTCACTACTAATTTAGAAAATGATTTTTATTTAACTACAAAATTTACTCACCCGGATTTACAAGAGATTTCAACATTTTCGAAAGATGATGTAAGATTTTCTATCATAGAAAAAAATAGAATTACTAAAGGTGGATCTTTATTAGATATCGGAGCAGGTTTTGGATATTTTTCAAGTAGATTTGAAGAACTGGGCTACTATTGTACTGCTGTTGAAAAAAATCCCAATTTGTTTTATTTCATGGAAAAAATTAAGAAGGCTGAAGAAAAATCTTATGAAATAATTAATGATGATGTTCTGGATATTTATAATAAGCCTGTAAAATTTGACATTGTTTTTGCACTTAATGTATTTAATAAATATTTAAAAACTAAAAATCAATTCACCAAGTTTATAAATTTCCTCAAAAATTTAACAGCTAAAGAAATGTTTTTTGAAAACCATCCGAATAGAGAAGGAGAGAAAAAAAGTTATTATAAAAATTTTAATAATGAGGAATTCGTTAAAATAATAATGAATCATACTGGCCTTATTAAATCTGAAAAATTATTGGAATATAATAGGGGCAAGCAACTTTATCACCTTTGGAAAGATTGAAAGGCAGTAACCTACTTTTTAATAATTGGGTAATTAAAAATATGAATATAATTATTATTAGAAATGTTAATATCAAAAAAGAGTATCATATAAATTGCGAAATACAATTAGTAAAATCGTTAAACAAATTAGGACATAAAGCTAAATTAATTGGGATAGGCAGCGAAAATAAATTTAATAATGAATTGGTTTTGCTGAAAGAACCATTTAATAGACGAAGATTTTATTTGATAAAATTATTCTTTTTTATCCCAATATATTGTATAATAAAAAAAATTGATGTCTTAATAGTTGACGTCAGAACCGTTTTGGGTACTTTGATCCTACTTCTATTAAAGAAAATATTATCCTTGAAAATAATATTTGATGCGAGATCAATTCCCGTTGAAATGGGATTACAGAGAGATTATAAATTGTCATGTATTATAGCGAATAAATTTTTTGACGGAGCTACATTTATTACCAACGGAACAAAAAGCTATATTGAAAATTTGATTAAACATAAATTTAACAAATCCACATTATTTCCTTCTGCTGTAAACCCATCAATCTTTTATAATGGCATAACCAATAATATTCCAATAGAAATAAAAGAAAGAACGCAAAATAAATTAAACATTTTTTATCATGGTTCAATTAGTCCTAATAGAGGTATAAATTTAATTCTGGATGCAGTGAATCAGATTAAAAATAAATTTCCTAATATCTTATTCATAAGTATTAGTGATAATAATGAATTCATAACTGAATATTGTAAATTAAAAAAATATAATCTGAGTGAAAATTTATTATTGATTGATATTGTGCCGCACGAAAAATTGCCATCATATATTCATTTAGCTGATTTATGCATTGTACCTCTGCCTAAAATCTATTGGTGGGAAATTTCCAGCCCATTGAAGTTAATGGAATATTTAGCCATGGAGAAATCAATTATTCTTAGTGATATAAAAGCGCATTTAGATGTTGTTCCAAGAGATTCAGATTTTGTTAAATATTTCAATCCTGACAAAGAAGATGATTTAAGCCAAAAAATAATTGATTCTATTTCCAATTTAAATCTTTTGAAATCTAACGCTTGGAAGGGGAGAGAAATTATTAACCAAAAATTCACTTGGGATATTCAAGCAAAAGTTATAGTAGATTTTGTAAATAGTATTTGACTTCGTTATCCTCTTTATAAAATTCCATCCATTTTAATTTGTTTTAATACTTATGAAAATTTTAATCTTTAGTTATTTATTTCCGAATAAAAATTTCCCTTATTGCGGAATATTTAATTACTCACGAGCTAAAGCGCTTGAAAGAACTGGATGCGAGGTAGAAGTGATTGCCCCGATAAATCTTAGTCCATATTTGATTAATCTTTTTCCCAAATTTAGATTAATTGAAAATATTAAATTGTTTAAGAAAATGATAACAATTCCAGAGATTGAATTTATTGGCGGAATAAAAGTTTATCATCCCAAATGGTGGAAATTACCAGACAAATTGTTTTGGAAATTTCATTCGGATATTATGCATTTTTCTATCGGTAAAAAAATATTGAAAATTGTTAAAGATTTTTTACCGGATTTAATTTTGAGCACTTGGCTAAATCCTTTCGCTTCCTATTCAGAGTTCTTCAAACGAAAATTGTCGGTAATCAATTTTGCTTTAGCTGAAGGATCAGATTTATTAATTCATCCTTACTTATTTAAAGGCTGGGATAAAGTTCAAGAAAAAATTAATAATAATTGTGAATTAGTTATTGCTGTTTCGAACAAAATGAAAATCTATATTGATGAAAAAACTAACTTGCAAAATGTTGAAGTTATTAGAAACGGATATGATGATTGTTCATTTAAATATTCCGAGAAAAATAGATTCCAAAGAAGAGAAAAAGTAAAAATAATTTCTGTCGGAAATTTTTATAATGTTAAAGGGCAAGATATTTTATTAGAAGCAATAAGACTTTTAAAAGTTCCAATGGAATTAACACTTGTTGGCAACGGACCAGAATTACCGAAATGCAGAGAATTTGTACTTTCTCATGGTTTAGAAAAAAAAGTAAATTTTGCTGGCGAAATACCTCACAATCAATTGTCAAAAATATTATTGCAGCATGATATTTTTTGTCTTCCCAGTCGGTCTGAAGGATTTCCTGCTGCTCCGCTAGAAGCAATGGGTTGTGGCTTGCCGGTAGTTTCTTCAAATGTTGGTGACATGGAAGAAGTAATTGTTGAAGGATTTAATGGATTTCTTTTTCAATCTGAATCAATTACTGATCTGGCTGAAAAATTAATGTTAGCATCTCAGATAAATTGGGATGGTAAAGAAATATCGAATTGGGTGGGAAGTAATTTCAGTTGGGATAATTGGTCAAAAAGAATTTTAGAAAAATATTATAGTTTTTCAATTGAAAAAATGGATCAAGTATTGGTTAGCTAATTCTTAATACTCTTTAAAATTTCAACTCATTTTTCATCTTCTTAAAAATCTACAAATAATAAATCAATTTTTAAAAATCAGTTTATCGATGTAATATGAAAAATATAATTTTCTTCAGAAATGATGACGTCAGAAATAAACTTGATGATTCACTAATTGAATTAACAATGTTATTCATTAGCCATGAGATTCCATTAACACACGCTGTAGAACCGGCCAATATTACAAAAGAAGTAGCAGAATGGTTACTTCAGGTCAAAAAAGAATATCCGGATTTAATTGATATAATGCAGCATGGATATGATCATACGGTAAAAAATAAATTTCAGAAGGGAGAGTTTGGCGGCCAGAGAACTTATATCGAACAATTTAATGAAATTAAACGAGGAAAAGAATTGATGGATAATTGGTTTGGAGAATTTTGGTTTTCTGCATTTAATTTTCCTTATGCGCCGTATAACCTTGAGGCAATTAAAGCTTTGGATGACTGCGGATTTAAAGTAATCAATTCACATTTCAATTCTAGAGTAAGCCGAAGAATTTTTTATCTGTTAGGGCATTCACTTAATAAGGGTTTTTTTCTAAATCATCACGTTTCGTGGAATTTAAATTTTTATCCCAACACTAAATTATTTGAAATAGATGTTA
>DAIEML010000240.1 GCA_027349615.1 Ignavibacteriales bacterium
CATTCGCGTTTTAGCGGATGATCGGAAGCAATCAGCGGAAGGTTTTTAACTATTCTATCAGGATAAAGCCGACCTTCCTTTTCTCTAATTGATAAATAAGTATCTTCATCAAAATTTTGATGCGCGGGATTGGTGTAATAAAAAATTCCATTTATCTTTTTAGACAAGTCAAACTGAAACATTTGCATCACATAATTTAATATTGTTTTACTATATATATTAAAAAGAAAATTAAATAAAAAATGTTTGAACAAGTTAGAGAAGCTTTTAATCGTCAATCTGAGATCTTCGATTCATACGAAGAGCGGAATGATATTTTAAAATGGATGCGCTCGATAACCAGAGAACACATTTTAAGGCATCTTAATACTGGAGATAGAATTCTTGAACTGAATGCGGGAACAGGCTTAGATGCCGTGTTTCTTGCGGAGAAGAAATTTCATGTTCATGCGATAGATATTTCCGAAGGGATGCTGAAAAAGCTGGACAATAAAATATTACGCATGAATCTTCAAGACGACATTTCATTTGAAAAATTATCTTTTACCGAGCTTAATAAATT
>DAIEML010000241.1 GCA_027349615.1 Ignavibacteriales bacterium
TCTACATGATTGTTATTACTGGTGGATGCAGTATGAGATCTAGAATTATTCTGTTGTGGTGAGTATCCCAATCCATTCAAGTTATGGGATCTCCTAGTTCCAGCAAGCATAGTATCCAGTGATTTTTGTGAAAATTAAAATTTTTCAAAAAGCTTTTTCAAATGAGTATTTTCATAAATAAGTTTTGAAATTTCCTCTTGCTGATTTGGTTGAGGAATAGACTTGCTTGAATTTTCCTCAAACTTTTCTTCAAGAGTCTTTTTATCAGAAATAGCTTTTGAGAGCTCTTTTTGTAAATTTTCTTTTTCAAAGAGAGCTGTTTCAAGAGATTTTTGCAAGCTTCTTTTTTCTTGAGTCACTATTTTTAGCTTGCTGCAAACATCGGAGAGAGCCTCAACAAGCTCTTCATGGGATAGCTCTTCCTTATCAGAATTTCTAAATTTAGTTGAGGAATGAGAAGAGAAGGGGGATGATGTTACCTCAAAGTCTGGCATGAGACTTACTTCTTTTATAGCAGAAGATTCACCGAAAGAGACATCCTCATCGGACCAGGCTACTGC
>DAIEML010000242.1 GCA_027349615.1 Ignavibacteriales bacterium
AGTCAAATATAAGAGAGAACCGATCATACCGCGATAGAGTATTACATTTACACTCTTACCAGATTTATCTTCATCTAACACAATGTTGGTAGCCATGGGGGTTTTCATTGACTTCATTTTGTGCATGTTGAATTTCTTCAAGATTTTTAAGGTATACTTGGATTGACATATGAAGATGCCTGCATTAGTTTGTTTGACATGCAATCTAAGGAGGAATTGAAGTTCACCCATAAGACTCATTTTAAATTCACTCTTCATAAAGTCAAAAAATTTAGTGCACAAAATTTCTTTGATAGAACCAAAAATAATGTCATCAACATATATTTGAACAATGATCATATCAGTGTCAGTATTTTTGATAAACAGAGTGGTGTCCACTTTACCTCTCTGGAAGTGATTTTTCAATAGAAAATAGCTTAAGCATTCATACCAGGCTCTAGGGGCTTGCTTCAATCCATAAAGAGCTTTGTTGAGCTTGAAAACATGGTCAGGGTCCTTTTTTCTTTAGGTAGATCTTCAAATTTAGTAGGAACGTCTTCTTTTGCAGTTGGTTCAACTTC
>DAIEML010000243.1 GCA_027349615.1 Ignavibacteriales bacterium
GTAATGATGGTTGACACAGAATTCAGTATAACTTATATGAATAAAATGGCAGCCGCAGTTGTAGGTAAAGATCAAAAATCATTACTCGGTCAAAAATGTTATAATCAATTCAAGACAGATCATTGCCAAACTGAAAATTGTGCTCTTCATAAAGCTATGCAGTTACGTTCACAACAGATGGCAGAGACAATTGCCAGACCAAACGGACAAGATATTCCAATAATGTACGTTGCAAAACCAAGAATAGATAAAAGCGGCAAGGTTGTTGGCGCTTCGGAATTTGTAACAGATATAACAAAAGTTAAAGAACACGAAAAATATCTTGATCTGCATGCCCGTAAATTATTGATCGAAATGGAAAAATTTGCCGATGGCGATTTAACAGTCGAAGTTGTCTCTGAAAACAAAGAAGATATAATTGGTAAACTATTCAATGGATTTAACAAAGTTGTGGACAACATAAAACAGATTATGATAAGCGTAACCGAAGCAGTACAGGCAACGGCAAGCGCAAGCAATGAGATTTCATCTAGCAGCGAAGAGATGGCAGCCGGAGCT
>DAIEML010000244.1 GCA_027349615.1 Ignavibacteriales bacterium
AGTTGTAACGCAGGAAATGCGGCAAGATACTTTTGATAACCGCACAACAACCGACGATCACTTGATGCACATCACCGGCTTGGCTCAAGATCAGAACGGCGACAAATTTTATTACACAAAGAATTCATGGGGCATCAAAGACAAAAAATACGACGGCTACTGGTATATGTCGGTGCCGTACGTTCGATTGAAAACAATTGCCATCATGGTTCACAAAGATGCGATACCGGCAGAGATCAAAGAAAAATTGAGAATTGAGCTTGCCCCGACGAAGGCGGGGAATTGAGAATTTAGAATTAGTAAAACGAAAAAATATATTCTTGATTTCATTTGGAGATATTCCTTCATCTAGGTTTTTATTTTATCAATGATACTTTTTCTTTAATGAAATTCCATCTTAGATTCTAGGTTGGTGTAACTTTCAAATTCTTTTAACAATTTATAATTCACAAGCTGTTTTGTATAATAGAAATATTCCAGATTCGTTGATTCAAGAATATTATTTGTAATGGAGATTGCGTCATTACGGTAATTGTTGACAGAAGTTAGTTGATTAA
>DAIEML010000245.1 GCA_027349615.1 Ignavibacteriales bacterium
TGTCGACTCCGCCTTCAAAAGGTTCTTTTTTATTTTGCAAATCTAAAAACACCTGGCCTTTTGCCGATATTTGTGAAAAGTTTTTTGTAAAAATTTCATTAAGTTCGGTGAGCGTTCTTAGGAAAGATTTTTTCTTTTTTATATCAATTTCATGAATTATTTTTAAAACGCCTTCTTTTTCTTTTGTTATCGCTTCAACTTTTTCTTTTACGAGTTCGTATTCTTTTTTAATTTCGTCGTAAACTTCAAGAGCTCTCATGTTAACCGCCCCGATTCGAATAAGCGTCTCCTCGGTTTTTTTTAATCTTTCAATTAAATTTTCTTTATTCCCTTTAATTATCTCAGCCTCGGGAAATTCCAAAATTTCGGTTTCAAAATTTTCGACTTCGGCGCTTTTTTTTGCGCATTCAATTTTCAAATCATTAATAATTCTTTCAACATTATAAACAGAATTTCTTTTTTCAGATAAGTTGATTTCTGTTTCCCTTATTTTTTGCTGAAGGGAATCTCTTTCTTCAATATACTTTTTAGCTTTTTTTGTTAATTCCTCCT
>DAIEML010000246.1 GCA_027349615.1 Ignavibacteriales bacterium
GGTCTGGACGCTTCGAGATAGCGATCGTTCCATCGCGATAGAGCTTTCATGGCATTAAAGCCGCCGATCGACATTTCTGTTATTGCCGATTCGGTACCGCCGCAAACCATGAGATCCGCGCTTCCGCGCTGAATCAGAACTAACGCATCTGCTATTGAGTGAGACGATGTCGCACACGCTGAGGTTGTTGCGTAGTTCGGTCCTTTTAGTCCGTACTTAATAGAAATTTGTCCGGCAGCCATGTCGGATATCATCATTGTAACGAAGAAAGGACTAATTGCCCTAGGGTTTTTTTCATCGTAGTAACTCCACAGCTGCTGCTGCAGCGTAACCATGCCGCCGATGCCGCTGCCGTATATTACGCCGAATTTTTCTTTGTTAATTTTGTCGAGATTAATTTCAGAATCTTTGAATGCCATTTCCGAAGTGGCAAGCGCAAAGTGAGTAAACGGGTCCATCCGCTTGATGCTTTTCTTATCTATATAATCTTCAGCAGCAAAGTTCTTAACTTCAGCGGCAAACTGAGTATCAAATTTTGAAGCATCAAAT
>DAIEML010000247.1 GCA_027349615.1 Ignavibacteriales bacterium
TCTTGAAGAAAGCTGGATAAGAAGACTTGAAGATCAACCTGATCAAGCTTCTACAGATTGAGATGGATTTCTCATTCATCAAGTTTTTCTAAACTCAATCTGTATTTCTATTTTTACTGTTCTTATTTCTTTTTATTTTTCAAATTACTTGAAGATGCAATCAGCTGTTGTTTAAATCTAGCGTGTGTGATAGATCTGAACCTGGAGAAGATGTGAATCAACTGTAAAAGCTGTGGATCAGCTGGAAGCTGTGAATCAGCTGATGGCAAGCTGTGTTGCCCAGCGGACAGCAAGCTGTGAGGCTCAGCAGTTGATGTTGCTGTTCATACAGCTTAACTTCATGCTTAAATCTTGTTAAAAGATTTAATCACGTAAATCTTGTAATCTCAATTGTTTTTGCAGATAAAAATTTAAATTCTGTATTTATTAAGTTCTGCATAGATTTTAATTAGAAGTAGATCTATTCACCCCCCTCTAGATCTCCTTTTTGTGCTTCTTGTATCCAACAACAACTGCCTCTACTTTGGCTGAGTCCACCTGGATC
>DAIEML010000248.1 GCA_027349615.1 Ignavibacteriales bacterium
ACTTGCGCCAAACAGCTCCAACGTTTACAGCGAATTAGGCGGCAATATAGTTTTTCACTTTAGGTTTTATTAAAATTTTTAAAATAAAAACAATGAATATTATAAAAAAATCTTTTATTTTTTTTGCTTATACTTTATTATTTGCGATATTTTTCTTACATTTTGCGGCAAATAACGTTTTTGCCTCAAACGTCCGCAATATCTACGATATAAATGCAGGGCAATATACCGTAAAATCTATTAATTACAAAATCCCTTACGGTATTCCGGCAAGCAATATAAAAGATCTTTTCTATATAAAAACCGGAAGAAAATTTTCAATGATTTCTTTGGAAAAAACGATTAAAACGCTTTATGCTTCAGGCTATTTTTCCAACGTTTCGGTTTTTGCAAATATAAATAAAAAATTGAAATTAATTTATTTAAAATTTGTTTTTTCTCCTAAAATTTACATTAAAGAAATTAATATAAAAGGACTTAAAAATACCGGAATTTCGAGCGGGAGGATAATAAAATCCATTCCTTTTAAAAAAGGCGGTTT
>DAIEML010000249.1 GCA_027349615.1 Ignavibacteriales bacterium
GAATTTCTTGAGAAGATGAAATCTAAAAAAGTAGTGGTCGATTTCAATTCAACTGTAGAAAACATAACAAGATTTTTCTTATCCGAGATTAGGAGAGCCAAACTTCCTTCCAACATTCACAAGGTAAAGATTCGTGTCTGCGAAACCCCGGATGATTATGCCGAGGAAGAAATCGCTTTATGAAAATAAAAAAGGGATCATCATGAAAATGGATTCAGTCGTTTCGATCTTTGAGGTCACAAATTGTGACATCAAAAGAGCTCAAAATTCTGAACATCGTATAATATTTTACAATCTGAAATATGTCCCGCTTTAAACTTTATATAGAATACGAAGGCACGCGTTACAGCGGATGGCAGATTCAGCGCAACAGTAAAACCATTCAAGGTAAACTGCTGGAAATAGCTGAAAAAACTTTTAAAGGCGAACGAGTAGAAATTTACGGTTCGGGCAGAACAGATGCCGGTGTTCATGCTCTATGCCAGGTTGCGCATCTGGATGTGAAGACAATGCTTGCGCCGGAAATTATCCGAA